>NZ_JBHSBI010000003.1:0-276793 GCF_042650645.1 Nonomuraea purpurea | reverse complement strand
GC
Source organism: Nonomuraea purpurea (assembly GCF_042650645.1). Taxonomy (NCBI): domain Bacteria; kingdom Bacillati; phylum Actinomycetota; class Actinomycetes; order Streptosporangiales; family Streptosporangiaceae; genus Nonomuraea; species Nonomuraea purpurea. The sequence continues at coordinate 276,791 of NZ_JBHSBI010000003.1, read as the reverse complement.
CCCCTCCCGGGCGTTCCGGGCCGCCCGGGACACCGGCTGAGGGCCTACCGGTAGAGGCCGGACATGCGGGCGGCGGCCTCGGCGACCATCGCCCGCAGTTCCGGCGGGCCGAGCACCTCGGCCTCCGGCCCGAACCGCAGCACCTGCGAGTAGGCCACCGGCAGCGACTCCACCGCCAGCCGCACGGTCCCGTCGGGCTCCATCGAGGCCAGCGCGTCGTCGAGCGCGGCCGGATCGGCGATGTGGCGCAACATCCGCCGGCCGTGCTCGCTGAGCCGCAGCGTGATCACCTCACGCAGCAGCGACCGGGTGAACTCGGCCGCCTGCCCAGCCCAGAAGGCCGCCAGGTCGAAGCCGGGATCGCGGTCGAAGGGCTCGTCCAGGACCGCGACCTCCTCGAACCGGGGCACCCGGAAGATCAGCAGCCGGTCCTTCAGCCGTGCGGCCAGGTACCACACGCCCGCCTTGAGCACCAGCCCGTACGGGTCCAGTGTGCGCAGGCAGCCCTTGTAGACGGCGGCGACGCGGCGGTCGTTCCACACGGCCCTGGCCAGTGGCGCCAGCGCGGCCGGCGGCGGGGAGTCGCCGGCGAACCAGCCGGGCGCGTCCAGGTGGAAGCGCTGCGCCGCGGTCGCCGGCGCGTCGCGCAGGGCGGGGGAGAGCGCGGCGGCGGCCTTCAGCCTGGCGGTGGCCGCCACCTCCTGCAGCCCCATCTCGCGCAGCGCCGCCGGCACCCCCGACAGGAACAGCGCCTCGGCCTCGGTCCTGTCCAGCCCGGTCAACCGGGTCCTGTAGCCGTCGAGCAGCCGGTAGCCGCCGCCCCTGCCGCGGTCGGCGTACACGGGAACACCCGCCTCGGCCAGCGCCAGGACGTCGCGGTGCACCGTGCGTTCCGAGACCTCCAGCTCTCCGGCCAGCTCGGCCGCCGTCATCCCGCCCCGGCCCTGCAGCAGCAGGACCAGTGACATCAGCCTCGAAGCTCGCACATCGGCAAGACTACGGCCGACGGCAGGCCGGGCGTGTGGTGGACCTCGACGTCGGCCGGCACCATCGCGCCGTCCGCGCCGAGCGGGTCGCCGGTGCCGGGGTTGCGGGCGATCGTCGGGTACGCCCCGGCCGCCACGTGCACCCTGATCCGGTGGTCGCGCCCGAATCGGTGCGCCATCGGCCACAGGTCCACCTCCACCCGCCGCACGTCGTCCGCGGAGGGGCCCAGGCGGCGCACGCCCTCGCACACGTTGAACGAGCGCCCGTCCGGCCACACGTCGCACACCCGCACGACCACGTCCACGTAGGGGGTGCTGGAGCGCACGAACAGCTCCGCGCGTACCGGGCCGATCATCTCCACCTCCGACTCCAGCGCGGCCGAGCTGTAGACCAGCACGTCGCGGCGCTGCTCCAGCCGCCGCTGATCCCTCGGCCTGGAGTCGCCGAGCAGGACGGGCCCGCCGAGCACCGGCGTCGGATGCGCGGGGTGGTAGCGGAAGCGGTCGGGCGCGGACGCGGCCGGCCCCTCGACCCCCAGCCCGAACCCGTCCCGCAGGTGCCAGCGTTGCTCCCGTACCCCCGGCACCGGCCAGTCCGGGTAGTCACGCCACTCCTCGGCCCCCGTCACATACAGCCGGACCGGGTCGGGCCGCAGCAGGGAGAAGTCGCCCAGCAGGTGCGCGCGGAACCAGGCGCTCGCCTCGGCCATGGTGGGCCGGCCGTGCCGGGAGTCGATGTGGTACCAGGGCCCGATCGTCAGGTATGGCCGCCGGCCCGCCGCCCGCAGCGCCGCGTAGTCCTTGAGCTGCCAGGGAAGGAACACGTCGTACCAGCCGCCCAGCATGTTCACCGCCGCCTCCACTTCGCCGACCTTCGGGGAGAAGTCCCGCTTGTCCCAGTACGGGACGGACGGGTCGGAGTGGTGGGCGATCAGATCCTGGTAGAAGGGCAGCGGCCGCCCGGCCGAGGCCAGGTCCAGCTCGCCCACGGGCCGGCCCGACAGGACCGCCCTGCGGGTGAGCCTGGGGGCGGTCAGCCCCGCGGTGCCGCCGAAGCGGCGCGACATGCGCTCGGTGAGCGTGGTCCAGCTCAGCGCCGACTCCAGCGCGAACGCGCCGCCCACGTAGGCCGCGTCCCTGAACTGGGAGGCGGTGATCTGCGTGGCCATGGCCTTCAGCTCCGGCCCCGCGTAGGGGGCGATGGCCCACTGCGTGTAGCCCAGGTAGGACGGGCCGAACATCGCGAACGAGCCGCCGTACCAGGGCTGCTCGCGCAGCCAGGCGACGGTGGCCAGCCCGTCCTCGTGCTCGTCGCCGAGCGGGTCCAGCAGGCCGCCGGAGCCGAAACCGCCCCGGCAGCTCTGGATCACGACGTGGAAGCCCTGCCGGGCGAAGCCTCGGCCGTAGTACCAGCCGAACAGGCCGCGCCGGCCGTAGGGGGAGCGCATCAGGATGACGGGCGCCCGCTCGCCGCCGGCCGGGGCGTAGTGGTCGGCCAGCAGCGTCACGCCGTCGGGCATCGGCACGGGAAGGTCCCGCTGGAGCCGCACGCGTCTCATGTACTACCCAGTACCAGATGATCCGGGTATGGGGTAGACCGGGGGTGTTTGTAGGTATTTGAGCGGCCCTGTGAAAAGGACGGAGCCCGCCCCGAGGGGACGGGCTCCGTGATCACTTACGGTGTCGCCTTGTCGGGACGCTCCGAGACGCGCAGAGCGTTGACGATCGTGGCGCCCTGCCGGGTGGCGAAGCGCACGTTGAGCTGGCCGTCGGTCACCTTCACCGTGTACTGCCTGCTCACGGCCGTGAACGTGCCCGCCTCCAGCGCCAGGTCCAGCGCCGGGATGGCCAGTTGCCCCTCGACCAGCACGTCGAAGACCCGCTTGCCCATCTGCGTGCTCTTCAGGTCGGCGAAGTCCAGCTCGACGGTGTACGTGCCGTTGGGCACGTTGTCGAAGCGGTACTCCAGCATGCCCTCCCTGGCCGTCCTGAACAGCGCCTGATCAGTGGTGCCGCTGATGGTCTTGGACGTGCTCTGCGTCTTGTTCTGGCCGGCCACGTAGCCGTAGGACCCGGTGGCGTACTTCTTGTCCGGGCTCCAGGTGTCACCGGCGCTGTCGACGAGGCTCTTCGTGGCGCCCGCGTCGACGGCCACCTGCACCTTCGGCACCACGACCGTCACCTTGACCTCGATGGTCGGCTGTCGCCCGCTGGCCGACTTGACCAGCACCTTGCCCTCGCGGAACGTGCCCGGCGCCACGCCGGCGCTGGAGAGCGTGACCTGCAGCGTCACCGCCTGCCCCTTGGCGAGCTGGCCCGCCGTCGGCGTCACGGCCGCCCACGGCTCCCCGGTCACCGTGTAGGGCGTCGGCGCGCCCAGGTTGGTGAGCTGGAGCGTGCGCTTACGGGTCGACTCGCCGGGCATCACCACGGTCAGCTCGTCCGTCGAAGCGCTCACCCGGCCCGTGACCAGAGCCGTGTCGATCCGCGTCACCGTGGTGGGCGCGATCGTGACGGTCTTGGTGAAGGTGCCGTAGTGCTCCTTGGAGACCACGACCTCGTAGTCGCCCGCCAGCACCTGCCCGTAGAAGGCGCCGTCCTCGCCGGTCGTGAACGTGGCCACCTCGCCGATCTTCACGCTCGCCCCGGCCAGCGGCTTGCCGTCGTTGACATCGGTGACCGTGCCGGTGACCAGGCCGTGCCTGCTGGCCGTGAACGCCAGGCTCTGCCCGTTGGACAGCGCCGCCTCCTCGTAGGAGTACTGCAGCGCGTCGGTGCCCGTCGCGTTCTCGATGCCGATCGTGGCGCTGCTGCCCTGCTCACGCTCGCTGTCGACGTCCTTGTAGCGGAAGGCGATCGAGCCGTCCTCGCCCAGCAGCGCCTCGAACGAGATCCGCTGGTCGGCGGCGTTGTAGAAGCCGACGTTGCGCCACTCGACGACGAACACCCGGTGCGGCGCCGTGCCCGTCACCCCCGTGTACACCCCGGCCTGGGCGTCCACGGTCAGGTCGTCCCAGTACGGGTAGAGCGCGTTGTTCGGCGTGGCCGTGCTCGGCAGCCGCCCGTTGCTGGCGGTCGTGATCCGGTCCGCGGCGAAGGTGAGGAACCCGTTCGTGCCGACCCACGCCCTGCTCTGGCCCGTGCCGTAGAACGGCACCGGGAACGGCAGGTTCACCTGAACGGCCTCGTCGTCGCCCGACAGGGCCAGCTTGTCGGTGCCCGCCACGTACGCCTGCCCGTCGCTCTTGCAGGTGTAGCCGAAGTTGTCGCCGCGCAGCGGCAACTCGACGTCCTTGACGATGTTCCCGGCCACCGTGAGCGCCGACGTGGCGCCGCTCGAACAGCGCGAGGACGGCGTGACCTTGAGCTGGTAGTCGCCGTGCGGCAGCGTCAGGCTGTAGCGGCCGGCGGCGTCGGTGACCGCGCCGGCCGGCGTGCCGACGGCCTCCACCGACGCGCCCGCCTCCGGGGTGCCCGCCGTGGTGATCGTGCCCGTCACCACGGCCGAGGGCTGCCTGGTCAGGGAAAGGTCCGCGGTCGCCGTCTGGTCCGCGGTGATCGTCGCGGTGGCGGTGGCCGTCTGGTAGCCGAACTTCGCCACGCTGATCTGGTACTCGCCGGGCAGCAGGCGCGCGACGGCGTAGCGGCCGTCCGCGCCGGTCGTGATCGTGCGGCTCAGCGGCCCCGACAGGGTGAGCGTGGCCCCGGACACCGGCTCGCCGCCCGAGGTGACCGTGCCAGACAGGTCGCCCAGCCCCTCGTCGGGAGCGGCCTGGACGGCGGCGAAGGTGTCCAGCCGGCCCTCGCCCCAGACGTTGTTGTCGGTCGCGGTGCCGCCGCAACTGGTGTCGTCGACGTCGATCGCCGTGGAGTCGAGCAGCGGCCGGGTGGCCTCCACCTCGTTCTGCAGGCCGGGCGAACCCGACCAGATCAGCGCCACCGTGGCGGCGACGTGCGGCGAGGCCATCGACGTGCCGGTGTAGCTGGCGTAGGTGTTGCCCGGCGTCGAGGAGCGCACGTTGACGGCGGGCGCGGAGATGTTCGGCTTGGTCTCGCCGCCCTCGCCCTCACCCTTGCTGGACCGGTTGTACAGCGCGTTGTTGACGTCGAAGCCGCCCGCCGCGTAGCTGATCACGTACTGGCCGGGCGAGCCCGCGGTGTCGCAGGCCGGGCCCTCGTTGCCGATGGCGAACGCGGGGAAGATCCCGGCCGCCACCCACGCCTCGACCGTCGGCTTGTACCAGGGGTCGAACCCGTCGCCGCCCCAGGAGTTGTTGACGATGTCGGGCGCCAGGTCAGGGCGCGGGTTCTGGCCGTTCAGGTCGGTCGGGGCCAGGATCCACTGCCCGGCCGCCAGCAGGGAGGCGTCGGTGCAGGTGTTGAGCTCGCAGCCCTTGGCGGCGATCCACTTCGCGCCCGGCGCGACGCCGATCCCGTTCGCGCCGGCCATGGTGCCCATCACGTGCGTGCCGTGGCCGTTGTTGTCGCACGGCGCGTCGGTCGGGCAGACCCCGGCCGGGTCGAACCAGTTGTAGTCGTGGCTGTAGGAGCCGTCCTGGTTCCTGCCCCGGTAACTGGCGGCCAGATCGGGGTGGTCGAACTGGGCGCCGGAGTCGATGTGGGCGATCACGATGCCCTCGCCGCGGTTGCCCAGCTCGCTCCACACGCGCGGGGCGCCCACCCGGTCGATGTTCCACTCCACCGCGTTGGTCTTGTTCTCGGCCTTGCCGACGATGGGCTTGGGCAGCGTCAGGGTACGGACCGGCTCGATGCTCTCGACCTCGGGCAGAGCGGCGATCTCGGCCGCCAGCTTCTCACCGGCGGTCACCCGCATCGCGTTGACGATCCAGTAGGAGGTGTAGTCGGCCTGGTGGGAGTCGAGCAGCTTGCGCAGGCCCGCCTGGGAGGAGTCGGCCTGCGCGGTCTTGGCCTCGAAGACCAGCTCGGCCTTGTCGTCCTTGGTGACGGCCCGGCGGGCGCGGCTCAGGTCGGCGGCGCCCTTCATCCGGACCCAGAATGTGGCCTTGTCGTCCCGCGCGAGTTGCGCCTGAACGGTCGAGTCGATCTTCACAGGGTCGGGCGCCGCGTGGGCGGCGGCCTGGGGGACCAATAAGCCTGCGATCGTGACGATTCCCGTCAGGATCGCACGCCAGCGGAGGGTGTTCGGCACGCGCCTCTCCTTCGAGACAAAAGGCGATCTTTACGCCTCTGTCGAGAAGGGTGAAGAGATCTTGTGGGGAAAGCAAGAGTTGAGGCGAAATGTAACGTGGCGTGCGGAAATGTAATCTGGTCAGAGAAACTGCCGTCGGGCGTTCGCCCGCCGTCCGCCGGGCGGACGGCGGGCCGGGACGGCGCTAGGCCGGCCGGTAGCCGAACTGCCGCATGATGGCCAGGAAGTACGCCTTGATGGCCGGGGCGCCCTCGTCATCGGGGTGGGAACCGAGATGGTTGATCACCGCGGCGGTCAGCATCTCCTGCACCACGTCCAGATCGCGCTCGGCGGGCAGCAGCCCCTCCTCGCGCGTGCGGACCAGCATCTGGCGCACCACCGTCGCCCGCAGGCCGCCGTTGACCTCGTGGTAGGTCTTCATCAGCTCGGGGTAGTCGTCCACGCTGCCGTACAGCCGGCGCAGCAGACGGCGGTTGCGCGTCACGGCCAGGTGCGCGGCCCAGTCGTCGAACATGTGGTCGATGTCCCGCCAGCCGGTGAAGTCGGGATCGTGGTCGTGGTTGATCCACTCCAGAGCCCGTACGAGCAGCGCGGTCTTGTCGGCGAACCTGCGGTAGACCGTCGCCCTGGTCACCCCGGCCCGCCTGGCGACCTGCTCGATGCTCGTCTGCCCCGCACCGTTCTCGATGAGCAGGTCGAGGGCGGCGGAGAGGATGGCCGTGTCGGCCTCCTGGCTGCGCGGCCGGCCCGCAGGGCGCGGTGTGCTGGTCTTCATGCGTTTCGCGTCACCATCTTGTCGAAGAGCCGGTCCGGCAGGAGTCTATTGAGCCGCAGCAGCGCCTTGGCCAGGTAGCCGACCGCGTAACGCGGTTTCGGGTCGCGTGCCTCCACGATCCGCCGCACCGCCCTGGCCACCACGAGCGGGTCGGACGCCTTGGCGCCCGGCTCGAACGACTGCTCGGCCCTGCGCGCGGAGAACTCCGCGAGCTTGGCGTACGGCCCGCTTCCCGAGTACTCGCGCACCTGGCGCGGCATGTCCGACTCGAACCCCGTCCTGATGATCCCCGGCTGCACGACCACCACGCGCACGCCGAACGGCCCCATCTCCTGCCGGAGCGTGTCGGAGAAGGCCTCCATGGCGTGCTTGGAGGCGTAGTACCAGGCGCCCAGCGGCAGCGCGATCTCCCCGCCGATCGAGGAGATGTTCACGATCGCGCCCGCGTGCCGTTCGCGCATGTGCGGCAGCACGAGCTGGGTGAGCCGGGCTGGGCCGAACAGGTTGACCTCGAACACCTCACGCGCCCGCGCGATCGGCACCTCCTCGGTGGCGCCGTGCACGGCGGTGCCGGCGTTGTTCACCAGCACGTCGATGCGCCCCTGCTCGGCGACGACCGTCGCGACGACGCGCTCGAGGTCGCGCTCGCTGGTGACGTCCATGCCGAGCGCGTGCCCGCCGGCCGTGCGCAGGACCTCCATCTTCTCCACGCGGCGGGCCACGCCGTACACGGTGTGGCCGGCGCGCAGCAGTTCCAGCGCGATGGCCTGGCCGATTCCCGACGACGCGCCCGTGACGAGGCAGACCCTGCCCGTCATTTCAGGGCCCGTCATGTCACGGCCCGTCATTTCGCCTCCCAGGTGACCGGGAGGCGGTGCACGCCGTAGATCAGCATGTCGGTACGGAGCGGCACCTCGGCCGGGTCGACGGCCAGCCGCAGCGACGGGAATCTGGCCAACAGCGCCGGATAGCCCGCCTGCATCTCCACTCTGGCCAGTTGCTGGCCGAGGCACTGGTGCACGCCGTGGCCGAAGCCCACGTGGCCGCCGGCGGCCCGCAGCAGGTCCAGCCGGTCGGGGTCGGGGAAACGGCCGGGGTCGCGGTTGGCCGCGGGCAGGTGGATGGTGACCGTCTGCCCGGCCTTGACCAGCTCGCCGCCGAGCTCGACGTCCTCCAGCGCGCTGCGGACCAGGAAGGGGATGACGCTGAGGTAGCGCAGCAGCTCCTCGACCGCCTGAGCGGCCCTGCCGGGCTCGGAGCGCAGCACGGCGAGCTGTCCGGGGTGCCGCAGCAGCAGGAACGTGCCCAGCGCGAGCATGTTGGCGGTGGTGTCCAGGCCCGCGCCCAGCAGCATGAAGCCGATGTTGGCCAGTTCCTCGTCGGTGAGGTCGCTCTTGGTCAGCCCGCTCAGCATGTCGTCGGTGGGGTCGGCCCGCTTGGCCTGGACGAGCTGCGTCATGTGCGCCTGCATCGCCATGTAGGCGGAGATCTTCTCCTCCTGCGGGACGTCGGCGCGCATGAGGGTGGTGGCCTGGGCCCTGAAGCGTTCGCGCTCCTCCTGCGGCACGCCGAGCAACTCGCAGATCACCACGGCCGGGATCGGCGCGGCGAACGCCTCGACCAGGTCCGCCGGCGGGCCCTGCCGTTCCATGGCGTCCAGGTACTCCTCGGTGATCCGCTCGATGCGCTCGGTGAGCAGGCGCATCCTGCGCACGGTGAATTCGCCGGTGAGCAGGTGGCGGTAGCGCGTGTGGTCGGGCGGGTCCATCGACAGGAACATCCCGGGAGGCGCGGGCCGGCCGGCCTGGCGGTTGTCCGCGATGGGGATGTGGCGCAGCTCGGAGCGGGCGCTGAAGCGGCGGTCGGCCAGCACCTCGCGCACCAGCTCATGGCTGGTCACCAGCCAGCCCCGGTGGCCGTCGGGGTAGGCGAGCGGGGCGATGGGCCGGCTCTCACGCAGTCCGGCCAGGTCGCAGGGCGGGTCGAAGGGCGTCGGGCGCCTGGTGGGCAGCGTGATCGCCTCGGTTTCTGCCATCTCGGGTCTCCTCTCGACCGATGCGTACAAAAATACAGTACAGCTCTGTATTGTAAGTCGCCACCCGGGGCGGGCCAAGGCCGCGCCGCCGGACGGGCGGGTCGCGTTGCGCGATCATGGTCGGGCGGATAATCTGTCTGCATGCGAAATCGCGCTCAGCTCCAGTGGTGGCGCCGCTCCTAGGCGGCGCGTGTTTTCGCATTTCCCGATAACGGCCGCCCCGATGGCGGCCTTTCGTATGTCCGCCCCCGGGGCTTGTTCATGTGACGTGGTAAGGGGCAGCAAGTGGAGACGAGCGGATATACCACCGCCGGGGGCATCAGCGTCGAGCTCGAGACCAGGCACGTCGACGAGGCGGCGCTCGAAGAGATCGTGACGGCCCTCGGCGAACGCCGCGGCGGCGCCTTCTCCTCGGGCATGGACTACCCGGGCCGCTACAGCCGATGGGCCTTCGGCTACGTCGATCCATGCCTGGAACTGGTCGCCAAGGGGCGTACCATCTCCGCCACCGCCCTCAACGCGCGCGGCAGGGTCGTGCTGCCCGCCGTCGCCTCCTGCCTGCTCGCCGCCGGCAAACCGGTCACCGAGCCGACCCCCGACCGCGTCGAGGTACACGTGCCGGAGTCGGAGGAGATGCTGCCGGAGGAGATGCGCAGCCGCAGGCCCACCGTCTTCACCGCGATCCGCGAGGTCATCGCCGCCTTCCGCGGCGAAGACCCCCACCTGGGGCTCTACGGGGCCTTCGGCTACGACCTGGCCTTCCAGTTCGAGCCCATCAGGCAGGAACTCGTCCGCCCCGACGACCAGCGCGACCTCGTGCTGCACCTGCCCGACCGGATCGTCGTGATCGACCGGCAGCGCGAGAGCAGCGTCGAATACCGCTACGAGTTCACCGTCGACGGCGCCACCACCCGCGGCCTGGAAAGGACCGGCGCCGCCGCCCCGCCCGCCGCCCCCGGAACGCTGCCGCCCAACCCGGAAAGAGGCGAGTACGCCAAGGTCGTGGCCGCCGCCAAGGAGCGCTTCAAGCGCGGCGACCTGTTCGAGGTCGTGCCCGGCCAGGTCTTCCACGCCACCTGCACCGACCCGTCCGCCTTCTACCGGGGCCTGCGCCAGAGCAACCCGGCCCCCTACGAGTTCATCATCAGCCTCGGTGAGGGCGAGCACCTGGTCGGCGCCTCGCCCGAGATGTACGTCCGGGTCAGCGGCGACCGCGTCGAGACCTGCCCCATCTCCGGCACCATCGCCCGCGGCAGCAACCCGGTCGAGGACGCCGAGGCCATCCGCACCCTCCTGTCGAGCATCAAGGAGGAGTCGGAGCTGACCATGTGCACCGACGTCGACCGCAACGACAAGTCGCGCATCTGCGTGCCCGGCACCGTCAAGGTCATCGGCCGCCGCCAGATCGAGCTCTACTCCCGGCTCATCCACACCGTCGACCACATCGAGGGCCGGCTGCGCCCCGAGTTCGACGCGCTCGACGCCTTCCTGACCCACATGTGGGCCGTCACGGTCACCGGCGCGCCCAAGACCTGGGCGATGCAGTTCATCGAGGACCACGAGGCCACCACCCGCCGCTGGTACGGCGGCGCCATCGGCTTCATCGGCTTCGACGGCTCCATGAACACCGGCCTGACGCTGCGCACCGCCCAGATCAAGAACAGCGTCGCGACGGTCAGGGCCGGGGCCACGCTGCTGTTCGACTCCGACCCCGAGGCCGAAGAGCGCGAAACCGAACTCAAGGCCAGCGCCCTGCTCGGCGCCCTGGCCGCCGTCAACCGGCCGGACACCATGCCGGTCCCCGAGCCCAGGCCGCAGCCGGGCAAGGGCATGAAGGTGCTGCTCGTCGACCACGAAGACTCCTTCGTCAACACCCTGGCCGACTACTTCCGCCAGGAAGGCGCCGACGTGGTGACGCTGCGCCACGGCTTCCCGACCCACATGATCGACGACATCGCGCCCGACCTCGTGGTGCTCTCGCCCGGCCCCGGCTGGCCGACCGACTTCGGCATGGCGGCGCTGATCGGCGAGATCTACGCCCGCGACCTGCCGGTGTTCGGCGTCTGCCTGGGCCTGCAGGCCATGGTCGAGCACGCCGGCGGCACACTGGAGCTGCTCGACTACCCCGAGCACGGCAAACGCGGCCAGGTCTCGCGCCTGGGCGACAGCGCGCTGCTCGAAGGGCTGCCCGAGGTGTTCACCGCCGCCCGCTACCACTCGCTGCACGCCAAGCGGCCCGGCGTCGTCGGCTTCACGCCGACGGCGCTCACCCCCGACGGCAACGTCATGGCCATCGAGGACGTCGAGCGGCGGCGCTTCGCCGTGCAGTTCCACCCGGAGTCGATCCTGACGCAGGAAGGCAGTGCGGGCGCGAAGGTCATCGCGAACGTGCTGCGGCTGTCACGCAGGTAGGGCCGGGTCCGTACGAAGATCGGGTCTGCCGAAGGCAAAACCCCCTCGGGGCGCGCGGAGCTCCCCCTAGAGTCTCCGCATGCTCCCCGTAGACCTGCCCGGCACGGTGCGTGAGGCGCTGCTGGCCCCGCTCGTCGACCACCACTGCCACGGGGTGCGGCGAGACGACCTGAGCAGAGCGGAGTTCGAGCTGCTCATCGGCGGCGAGGACGGCAGCCCCTCGCCGCCCGGCACCACCCACTTCGACACGCCCTTCGGCGCGGCCGTGCGCCGCTGGTGCGCGCCGCTGCTCGACCTGGAGCCGCACGCGCCGCCCGCCGTCTACCTCGCCCGCCGGGCCGAGCTGGGCGCGGCCGAGGTCAACCGGCGGCTGCTGGCGGGGGCGGGCGTGGTGGCCTTCCTGGTCGACGCGGCCGCCGGGGACATCGAGTTGCTGTCGGCCGCCGAGATGGGCCGCCACGGCGGCGCGGCCGCCGACGAGCTCGTCCGCATCGAGGAGATCGAACGCGACGTGGCCGAGCTGTCCGAGGCCGCCATCGACTACCTCGACAGCCTCGGCGAGGAGTTGTCCGCCAGGGCCGCCAGAGCGGTCGGGCTCAAGACCGTCGTGGGGTCGCTGTTCGGCCTCGACTTCGACCCTTCCCGGCCGGCCACGGGCTCGGTTCTCGCCGCGGCCAACCGCCGCCTGGCCGACCCCAAGGAGCCGCTGACCGACCCGGTGCTGCTGCGGCACCTGCTCTGGAGCGCGATCGACGTGGCCAGGGAACGCGGGCTGCCCGTGCAGTTCCACACCGGGCTCGGCGGCTCCGCCCTCGACCCGCACCGGGCCGATCCGGCGCGGCTGGGAGCCTTCGTCAGGAGGCTGCAGCCGCTCGGGGTGCCGGTGATCCTGCTGCACTGCTACCCCTACCACCGCCAGGCCGCCTTTCTGGCCTCGGTGCACCCGCACGTGTACGTGGACGTCGGGCTCGCCCTCCCGCACACCGCCGCCGGCTCGGCCCGCGTCATGGACGAACTGCTGGAGCTGGCGCCCTTCCACAAGCAGCTCTTCAGCTCGGGATGCCACGGGGTGGCGGAGTCGGCCTACCTGGGGGCGCTGTACTACCGGCGGGCGCTGGGGACGGTCCTGCGGGGGCGGCTCGGCGCGGGGGAGTGGAGTTCCACCGACGCCGTCCGGATCGCCCACATGATCGGCTCAGGAAACGCCCGCCGCATCTACCGCCTCTGACATCCTCCGACCGCGCCGCTTCCGCCGGGGCCCGCCCACCGCTGCTGACCGGCCCCGGCGCCCGCCGCACCCGGCGGCGGGCGCCGGATCGCGCGGACCCGCGATGTGGTTTGCTTGGGGCCGTCACATCACCCAATCCGAGCGGGGGCTGCTCATGCGCACTGTCGAACCCGAGGTCTTCATCGTCTCCCGGCCGGCGCTCGACTACGACGAGCTGGCCCGCTACCTCAGCGAGGTCGGCGGCGAGAGCTGGCTTGAGCGGCTGGACCGCGGTGACCTCGACGCGCAGAACCTCGCCGAGTTCGCGGGCCGGCTCTGCTACCGCTCGTTCGAGCCGGGTCTCAACCCCAACGTGGTGCGCATCAGGGACAACCAGGACGATTACCTTCGCAACATCCTGGCCAGCGCGCACGGCTCGGTCCTCGAACACCTCAACTTCAGCTTCGTGCTGCACAACGTCAGCCGCGTCCTGACGCACGAGCTGGTGCGCCACCGGCCCGGCGTGGCCATCTCCCAGGAGTCGATGCGGTTCGTGCGGCTGGAGGAGCTGCCGTTCTGGTTCCCCGAGTGGGCGCGCGAGGACCCCGAGCTGATGAAGCGCGCCACGGCCATGCTGGAGCAGCTGGAGCAGTTCCAGCTCTGGATGGCCGATCACTTCGGGCTGGACGAGGAAGGCGTGAAGTTCGCCGAGAAGAAGCACCGCACCTCGTTCATGCGCAGGTTCGCGCCCGAGGGCGTGGCGACCGGCCTGGTGTGGACGGCCAACGTGCGCACGCTGCGGCACACCATCGAGGCCCGCACCGCCGCCGGCGCGGAGGAGGAGATCCGCCTGCTGTTCCAGCGGATCGGCGAGCTCATGCGCAAGGAGGCGCCCGCCCTCTTCGGCGACTACGTCGTCGAGGACGGGGCCTGGGTTCCGGGCTGGCGCAAGGTCTAGGCGAGCGCGGGCAGGACGTAGACTTCTGCGCCCGGCGGCAGCGCGCAGTCGAGGCCGCCGAAGGCCCGGGCGTTCTCCCCGCACACGATCATGCTGATGTGGCGGCGGATGCGCCCGTAGTCGTCGCGCAGCCGTTCCTCCAGCCGGGGATGCGTGCGGCGCAGCATGTCGAGGGCCGAGCCCAGCGTGGGCGGGGAGTCGCGGTCGGCGCCGACGGCGAAGACCTTGACCTCCGTCCGCCCGCTCACCCACCGCCGCAGCGAGCTGGGCAGCACGAACACGACCATCATCACGGGTCTGGCCATCGACTAGAGCACCGCCGCGCGCACGCTGAGCACGTCGGGCAGGTGCCGGCCGACCAGCGACCACCTCTGGCCGTCGTCACGCGAGCAGTGGACCTCGCCGTCGCGGGTGCCGAAGAACAGGCCCGCCTCCGAGGCGGTCATCGCATCGCGCAGCACGGCGGCGTGCACGGGCGCCTCGGGCAGGCCCTCGGAGAACGGCTGCCAGGTGGCGCCCGCGTCGTCGCTGCGGAAGACGCGGTAGCGGTGGCCGACGGGCGTGCGGTCGATGTCGGCCGTCAGCGGCAGCACGTAGACCGTGTCCGGCCTGGAGGGGTGTGCCACGATCGGGAACCCGAAGTCGGACGGCAGCGAGGCGCCGATGTCCTGCCAGCTCCCGCCGAAGTCGTCGCTGCGGTAGACGCCGAAGTGGTGCTGCAGGTAGAGCCGCTCGGGCCGGGCCGCGGCCATCGTGACCTTGTGCACGCACTGCCCGAACTCGGGGTATTGCTGCCCCTCGGGCAGGAACGGGGCCCGGATGTTGCTGTTGGCGGCCTCCCAGGACAGGCCGCCGTCGCTCGAGCGGTAGAAGCCGCCCGTGGAGATCGCCACCCCCAGGACGCCGGGGTCGGTGGGGTGGTTGACGATCGTGTGCAGGCACAGGCCGCCGCCGCCCGGCTGCCAGAGGGGCCGGTGCGGGTGCTCCCACAGCCCTTCGACGAGGCGGTAGGTGACGCCGCGGTCTTCGGAGCGGAACAGCGCGCCCGGCTCGACGCCCGCCCACACCACCTCGGGCTCGGACGGCGAAGGGAGGAGCTGCCAGACCTTGGCGAGGGTGGCCTCGGTCTTCTCGGGGAAGGCGATCGGCGCTCGCTCCGCCTCGCCCCAGGTCTGCCCGAGGTCGTCGGAGTACATGACGGACGGACCGAAATGGCCGTACTCGATGCCGGCCAGCAGCCGCGGCGTGGCGCCGCGCGTGTCGATGGCCACCGACGGCACCGCGACCGTGGAGAACTGGATCGGCTCGATCTCGAACGGGCCGCCGTCCGTCGAACGGGCGAGGAACAGGCCCTTGCGGGTGCCGATCGCGAGCACTGAGTCACTCATAGCATCGCTCCCAAGTTCGCTTGCGGCCATCGTGCCACGCAGGCACGACACTTTCCGAAGACTGGGAGATTCCCACCCGCCTGCCCTTTATGAGGTCCCATTACCTGAGGAGTAATCGTGACACTTCCCTCCGGACGCTAGCGTTGCCGGCATGGGAGCCGTCGCCATACGTGAAGAGTCCTTCGGTGAGTTGCTGCGCTCGTGGCGGCAGCGGCGCCGGGTGAGCCAGCTCGACCTCGCGATCGAGGCCGACGTTTCGGCCCGCCATATCAGCTTTCTGGAGACCGGGCGGGCCCGGCCGAGCCGTGAGATGGTGATGAAACTGGCCGAGGAACTCGGGGTGCCGTTGCGGCACCGCAACAGGTTGCTGGTGTCGGCGGGGTTCGCCCCCATCTACCCCGAACGCGAGGTTCGCGCGCCCGAGATGCAGGTCGTCCGCCAGGCTCTCGACAAGATCCTGGCCGGGCACGAACCCTATCCGGCGCTCGTGGTGGACGCGGTGTGGAACCTGGTGGCGGCCAACTCGGCGGCGGCGATGTTCATGGACGGCGTGCCGGCCGAGCTGCTCAAGGAGCCGATCAACGTGATGCGGCTGTCGCTGCACCCGGAGGCGATGGGCGGGCGGCTGATCAACCTGGCCGAGGTCCGCGCCCACCTGCTGCACCAGCTCCGCAGGCAGGCCGAGGTGTCAGGGGACGGGCGGCTGGCCGAGCTCCACGACGAGCTGGCCTCCTACACCTACCCGGGGGTGGATCTGAACGTGGCCCACGTGCCGGGACCCGCCGACATCCTGGTGCCGCTGCGGATCGCGGCCGGCGATCGGGTGTTGTCGATGTTCACCACGATCGCGACCTTCGGGACGCCGGTGGATGTGACGCTGTCCGAGCTGGCCATCGAGACCTTCTGGCCCAACGACGAAGAAACCGCAGCCGCCTTCCGCTAATGACCCCCCACGATGCGCTGGGGAGGGCCTCAGCGGGCGGTGCGGGGCAGGGGCGGGGCTTGTTCGGTGGAGGAGGCCGTGGGGGCTTCGATGGCGATCGTGGCGGGCCCGCCGCCCGTGATCGGCAGCCCGCCCGTGACCGTGTACGTCCGCACGTCCGAAGCCGCCACCGTGAAGGCGGGGAAGGCGTTGCCGCCGGGGACCACGGAGGTCGAGACGTAGTCGCCGACCATCGGCCCCTGGGCGCTGGCGACCAGCCGATCCAGCGCCATCGGCCCCTGGATCTCCACGGGCTCCGACCAACTGGCCCCGCCGTTGGCCGAGGAGGTGTAGCCGACCGTGAGCCGGCAGGTGGCGGCCGTGCAGGTGGCGGACGGGTAGCGGTAGTAGGCCAGCGCGAGCCGCGCCGTGCCGAGCGAGGAGGACCGGTCCACGCCGAGGCCGGGGATGAAGTGGTCGCCCCCGTCGGAGGTGACCCGCGTGACGTAGCCCCAGGCGCTCCCGCCGGCGGAGGTGCTCATCACGATGTCGTTGGCGCCGCAGCCGAGCTGGAAGCGGCAGTCCTGCCACACGACGTACACGGTCCCCGAGGCGTCGACCTCGGCCGACGGCAGCGGCGCGGCCCGCAGCCCGCCCGCGACCGTGTGCCGCTGCACCCGCGAGACCAGCACCGTCGGGCCCCAGGTCGCCCCGCCGTCATGGGAGCGGAAGGAGCGGATCTCATCGGCGTTGCTCAGGTACGCCACCACGACCGTGCCGTCGGGCCGCACCACCGGCTGCCCGCCCAGCCCGGTGGCGGAGGTGCCGGTGACGTTCCAGGTCAGGCCGCCGTCGGCAGAGCGGGCGACCTTGACGGCGTTCCCGGCGGCGTGGTCGTCGAAGGTGGCGTAGCAGGTGCCGTGGAAGGGGCTGCCGGAGTCGTTGTCGCAGACGATCCAGCTCTTGTCCAGGTCGCCGCCGACCGCCGGGGCGGTCGTGACGGGCTCGCCCCAGGTGCGGCCCCCGTCGGCCGAACGGCTGGTCAGCACCGCCGCCCCGGTGAGGTCGTCGAGCGCCAGCGAGGAGATCAGCCAGACTCCGTGCCGGACGTCGTAGGCCACCGACGGGTCGCTGACCCGCTGGTACGGCCCGCCGCCCGCCACGGTGATCCCCGGCAGCACGCCCCTGCTCCACGTGGCGCCGTTGTCGGAGGAGGTCGCGAACGTGATGCCGGCCGCTCCTCCGTCGGCGAAGCGCCTGGCCTGCTGCGCCGAGACGATCGTGGTGCCCCAGTGGAAGGTGTCGGCGCCGGCCTGCGTGCCGCGCCGGCCGGCGCCGCCGGTGAACGGGTCGGCCCCGATCTCGGTCAGCGGCACGCTCGCGGCCGCCGGGGCGGAGGTCAGGAGCAGGAACGCGGCTATGACAACCGGAAGGACGACGAACCCGCCGATTCCTCGGCGCCTTGCGGGGGATGGCACCATCAACCTCCGTCTGGCGTGTCAATTCCAGATGGCACCTTTCGTCAAACTTTGTCAACCTTTGGAAGAAAAGTCCGGTCTCAGTGTTCCGCGTGGACGATGTCGCGGTGGATGCGCGCCAGGGGCACGCCGCCGTCGTTCCGCAGGCGGCTGACCGTCTCGTTGACCATGCCTGAAGGGCCGCACACGTACACCTCGTGCTCGGTCCAGGAGTGGAAACGCTGGGCGACCTCGGGCAGGTCGCCGCGCATCCCGTCGTAGGACGGCTGGTGCGAGACCACGGGCAGCACCCGCAGCCACGGGAAGGACGACTCCATCCTGATCAGGTCGGGCAGGTCGTACAGCTCCGCGGCGGTGCGGGCGCCGTACAGCAGGTGGATGTTGGGACGGCGGCCGGAGGCGATGACGGACTCGATGATCGCCTTCAGCGGCGCCAGGCCGGTGCCGCCGGCCACGCACAGCACGTCGCGCGTGCTGTTCTCGCACGGCGTCATCGTGCCCATCGGCGGCCCCACCAGGAGCGTGTCGCCGATGCGGGTGTGCCCGATCAGCGAGGTCGACACCCAGCCGCCCGGCACCGAGCGCACGTGCAGCCTGATCGTGTTGTCGGGGCGCGGCGCGTTCGCGATCGAGAACGTCCGCCACACGCGCGGCCAGCGGGCGGTCTGCACGTTGACGTACTGCCCCGCCGTGTACGGCAGCCGCTGCGCGGGCCGCAGGGTCAGGACCGCGATGTCGCGGTGGCGCCGCTCGTGGTCGATCACCTCGGCCGGCCACCAGGCCGGCGAGACCCCCGAGTCGGACTCGGCCGAGGCGATCATCAGGTTGGCGGCCGCCGTGTACGCCGCCACCCAGGCCGCCTCGATCTCGTGGTTCCACACGTCGGCGGCGAAACGGCGGATCGTGGCGAGCAGGGCGTTGCCGACCGCCGTGTAGTGCTCGGCGATCACGCCGTACTTGCGGTGGTCGCGGCCGAGCTGGCCCAGATAGGCCGTCAGGCTGCCGGGGCTGTCCAGGCTCCACACGATCCGGGTCAGCGCGCTGAACAGCCGGTCTCGCTGGACGTCCATGGCCGGCGGGAACATGCCCCGCAGGTGCGGGCTCTCGGCGAACAGCCGGCCGTAGAAGTAGGCCGTGGCCTGGTCGGCCAGCGGCTCGACGACGGAGAAGCTCTCCTTCACCAGGCGCGGATTCAACGACATTTATGCAACCCCACCCTTGGACCGGAAACGCATTCCGGTCTTGTCGTTCACCTCCCTGACGGCTCCGGGTCGTGAACGCACGGCGGGCCCCGGCACATCCGTTGCGCTCGAAAGTGAGTGTTACACCACCGATGACGCGCCACAACCGATTCCCGCCAATACGGTGCGAAGCAGAACTATCAGTAGTCGCATCGTTATTTTCCGCACCCGGCTGCCGCGCCCTTTCGGACAGCAAATGTGAAAATCAATGACATTCGTCTTTGCCGGATATGTCGGCAGGCCGATCCCGCCGCGACCCGTTCACCTTCCGGCCATGTCGGCGTACCATCCGGCCATGGCAGTCCTGCATCCCAGGCGGGTGGCCTGGGAAGGCGCTCGAACCTTCGTGAGCGCCGCGAACACGGACGCCTACTGGTGGCTCAGCGACACCGTCGGCCACTACCTGGGGATCATGTACCAGCTCCAGCTCTGCGAGACGCGCCTGCGCCTGCAGGCCGAGTCCGAGGCCGTCTACGCCGAGGCGGGCGCGTGGCGGGCCCGCCTGGACGAGCTCCTCGACACCCACCCCGCCACCGCCGCCATCCTCACCCAGCTCATCGACGAAACCGTCGCCCGCCTGCCCTCATAAGTCGGGGCGATCTTTGATAGGGGTGACATATCGGAAAGACTGTGCGCCATGATGGGGCGTATGGCTGTCACCTGGCCGGGCTGACGGCAGCATGAACTCCACCATGCCCCTGGAGATCGCATGTCCCGACCGCTGATCGGCATCACCGCCTACCTCGAGGCCGCCCGCTGGAGCGACTTCGTCCGCGAGGCCGTGCTCTCGCCTCCCTCCTACGCCAAGGCGGTCGGCAGGGCGGGAGGTGCGCCCGTGGTCCTGCCGCCGATCGGCCTGCCCGCCATCGAGGACTACGTGCGCGGCCTGGGGGGTGTGGTGCTGGCGGGCGGCGCGGAGCTGGGGGCCGGCACCTACGGCGCCGAGCAGGACCAGCGCGTCCCCGAGCCGCAGATGCGCCGCGACAAGTTCGAGCTGGCCCTGGCCAGGGCCGCCGTACGCGCCGACGTGCCGATCCTGGCCATCGGCAGGGGCATGCACGTGCTCAACGTCGCCCAGGGCGGCACGCTCATCCCCTGGCTGCCCGATGTGCTCGACAACGAGCGCCACAGCGAGCCCGGCACGCCCCACGCCATCCAGGTCAGCGTCTCCAGCAAGCTCGGCAAGGCCGTGGGCGACCGGGTCGAGGTCACCGCGCCGCACCACCAGTCCGTACGCCGCCTCGGCAGCGGCCTGCTGGCCGTGGCCTGGGCCGAGGACCAGATCGTCGAGGGCATCGAACTGCAGGGGCACCGGTTCGGCGTGGGCATCCAGTGGCACCCGGAGCGCCAGGGTGACGACCGGATCTTCGACGCGTTCGTCGAAGCGGCCCGATAGGCTCCGACCATGCCGCTGCACCCGCAGGCCCGGGCCTACCTCGCCGCCAACGCGCACGACGAGGAGAGCGACTACGACGCGATCACGCTGGAGGAGATCCAGCAGGCCCGCGTGCGGGACCCCGACGCCGGCCACCGCGGCGCGCCGACCAAGCTCCCTTACGTCCGCGACGAGCGGGCCGAGGGCGTGCCCATCCGCATCTACCGCGCCGACCCCGGCGACGGCCGGCTGCCCGTCGTGGTCTTCTTCCACGGCGGCGGCTGGGTCTACGGCGGCGTCAAACACAGCGACGCGCTCGGCCGCGACCTGGCCATCCGCACCGGCGCCGTGGTGGTGTCCGCCGGCTACCGCCTGGCCCCCGAACATGCCTTCCCCGCCGCCGCCGACGACGCCTGGACGGTTGTTCGCGACATCTTCGCCAGGCCCGCCTTCTACCAGAGCGACGGGAACGTCGCGGTCTGCGGCGAGGGCGCCGGCGGCAACCTGGCGGCCGTCGTGGCCTGGCAGGCACGCGACGCCGGCCTGCGGCTGGCCCACCAGGCCCTCATCTTCCCGGTGCTCGACCTGGCCATGGACACCCCCAGCCACCGGGAGTTCGCCAAGGGCTACGCGCTTGGGGCCAAGGACATGGCCTGGTCCGCCCGCCAGTACGCCGGCGACGCCGACCGCGCCGACCCCCGGCTGTCCCCGCTGCGCCTGGCCGACGTCACGGGGCTGGCGCCCGCGACCGTGGTGACGGCCGAATACGACGTGCTCAGAGACGAGGGTGAAGCCTACGTCGCCCGCCTGGCCCGGGCGGGCGTGCCCGCGGAGAGCCGCAGGTTCGAGGGCGCGGTGCACGGCTTCGTGGGCCTGCCCGGCCTGTTCGACCAGGCCGTCGAGGCCCGCGAATACGTCGCGGAGCGGCTGCGGGAGTCGCTGTGACGTACACGAAACTCAAGATCGACACGCCCGCCGAGGGCGTGCTGAGGGTCACGATCAGCCGGCCGGGCAGGCTCAACGCCGTCGACATGGCCGGCCACCGCGAGCTCGCCGAGATCTGGCGCGACGCCGACCGCGACGACTCCGTCAAAGCGGTGATCGTCAGGGGAGAGGGCGAGGCGTTCTCGGCCGGCGGCGACCTGTCCATGATCGAGGAGATGACCCGCGACCACGCCACCAGGCTGCGCGTGTTCGCCGAGGCCCGCGACATCGTCTACAACGTCCTCAACTGCTCCAAGCCGATCGTCTCTGCCATCCAGGGCCCGGCCGTCGGAGCGGGGCTGGCGGTCGCGCTGCTGGCCGACATCTCCGTCGCCGGCCGCACCGCGCGGATCATCGACGGGCACACCAGGCTCGGCGTCGCGGCCGGCGACCACGCCGCGATCGTCTGGCCGCTGCTGTGCGGCCTGGCCAAGGCCAAATACCACCTGCTGCTGTGCGAGCCCGTCACCGGCGAGCAGGCCGAGCGGATGGGCCTGGTCAGCCTCTGCGTGGACGACGACCAGGTGCACGACAAGGCCATGGAGATCGCCGTCAGGCTCGCCGAAGGCGCGCAGGAGGCGATCAGGCTCACCAAATACTCGCTGAACAACTGGCTGCGCCTGGCCGGCCCGACCTTCGACGCCTCGCTGGCCATGGAGTTCCTCGGCTTCACAGGACCCGACGTGGCCGAGGGCGTACGGGCTCTGCGCGACAAGCGGCCCCCCTCGTTCGGCTGAGGCGTGTGCTTCCCCCCGCCCGGGGTAGTCGCAGGTCGAGAAGGCGACGGCGTGTCACCGAGAGCAAAGCCCGGTTCGCCGAGGCCGAGAACGCCGCCCCGGATGACCGAACCGAGGCACGCCGGCCGGCGGGGGCGCCCGCGGGCCCTGAGGGAGCGGAGGAGGCGAGCACCGTTCACGCCGAAGCCGTGACGCCCCGCGGATAGCCGCGGGGCGGGTCCGGCACCTGCGTCGCGAGGGGGTTGAGCACGAGCTCCCCGGCGGTCAGCAGGTGCGGCCTTCCCGGCCCGTCAGGGAGCGCCTCAGGGACGGGGACGGCGGGCGTGGAAGACGAAGGCCGGGGGAGTGTTGCGCCACACCGTACGCCCCGGCACGACCTCCTCGAACCGCTCCGCCAGCAGCGCGCGGAAGCGCCGGGCCGAGCTGAGCGGAATGGCGTGGATGTAGGAGAACGTCGTGAAAGCCGCTCCCTGCCCCATCGCCGCCGCGACCGCGTCCAGCAGCTCATGCTGCACCTTCTGCGGGAACGCGGCCCACGGCAGGCCGCTCACCACCACGTCGGCCTGCCGCAGCCCGCGCTCGGACAGCAGCTCGCCCACCCGCGCCGCGTCGGCGTGCGCCACGTCCACGGTGGGGAAACGCTCCGACAGCAGCCGCGCCATCGGCTCGTTGACCTCCACCGCCAGATGGTGGCCGCGCCCGCCCAGCCGCTGCTGGATCTCGGAAGTGAACGATCCCGTGCCGGGGCCGAGCTCCACCACCGTCGGCTCGCCCCGCTCGGGCACCGGAGCGCAGACCGCCGCGGCCAGCCGCCGCGAGCTGGGCGCCAGCGCCCCGATCGTGGTGGGGGCGCGCAGGAACTGGCCGAGGAAAAGTGCGGTGTCGTTGGACATGCCCTGAACTTAGGGGTCGGATCTGTCCTGATCGCTCCCCCGTCCGGGCGGAACTCCGGCCACTTGGAGGAGGCGGAGTCCTCCGCGCGGAGGATCAGCCGTTCACCCGCCATCGATACCTTGTGTGCATGCGTTGGCGTGGTGTGCCGTTGGATGTCCTGCTCGCGGCCTCAGGGGTGAGCCTGGACCTGCTGACGACGGCGCACGTGGGCGACACCAAATACCTGTCGGCCGAGTGGAACATCCCCATGGCGCTGCTGGTGGGCCTGCCCATGGGGCTGGTCCGGCGCCGGCCCGTGGCCGTCACCCTCTACCTGGCCCTCTGCCTGGGCCTGACCGATCAGCTCGGCTCCTTCACCTCCAACACCGCCCAGATCCTCGTGTGCGTGGCGCTCGGCGTGGCCGGATACCGGGCGAGCTGGCGGGCCAACCTGGCCGGGATCGCCGCCACCATCGTCGCCACCTCGATCAACATCGCCGACCCCGGCATCCCGCTCACCCTCAACGCCGTGATCTACTCCTTCCTCCTGCCGATCTTCCCGGCGGTGCTCGGCGCCTACCTGCGCAGCTCCGCGGGCCCCCTGGAGGAACGCGACGTCACGCCCGACGCGCTGCTGGCCGCGGGCGGCGTGGCGATCACCGTGCTCAGCACGTGGACCTCCTGGCATTCGGGCACCCAGCCCGTCTGGGTCGTCGGCCTGCTGGCCGTGGTGGGCGGCCTGTCGCTGGGCATCGCCCGCCGCCTGCCCGGCCTGGTCTTCCTGCTGCAGGGCGTGCTGCTGGTCTCGGCCGACACCTACCTGAACGTCGCCGTCAACACCTGCGTGATCCTCACCCTGATCGCGATCGGCGTGTTCGCGATGCGGGTGATGTCCTGGCCCTGGACCGTGGCCGCCTACGCCGCAGGCTGCATGCTGACCGCCATCGCCGTCGTCGGCGACGACACCGAGGTCACCCCGTTCCGCGTCGGCATCCTCATGACGCTGGTGGCCACCCCCATCGCCATCGGCCGCTACCTCGGCATGAAACAGGCCGCCGCCGCCTCAGAACGGCTGCGCGCCGAGGAGGCCGCCAGAGCCGCCGTCGCCCAGGTGCGCGCCGACCAGCTCGCCGAACGCGAACGCATCGCCCGCGACGTGCACGACATCGTGGCCCACCACGTCGGCGCCATGGTGCTGCGCGCCAGCGCCGCCCGCTACACCGCCCCCGACGGCCCCGTCGCCGACGCCCTCAACGACATCCGCGAGACGGGCCACCAAGTGCTGCAGGACCTGCGCGACCTGCTCGACCTGCTCCGCGACCCAGAACGCCAGCCCGACCTGCTGGCCAACCCCGCCGACGTGGTACGCGAGTCCGCGGAACGCATGACCGCCGCGGGCCTCGTCGTCGACCTCGACCTCGACCCCGCCAGCGACTCCGCCCCGCTCACCGCCCGCGCCTCCGCGGCCAGAATCGTCCAGGAAGGACTCACCAACGTGCTCAAACACGCCGGGCCCGGCACCCGGGTCCGCGTCGCCGTCACCCCCTTGGACGACGGGCTGTCCGTGGAGATCCGCAACGGCCGCCCGCCCACCGCCATCGAACGCCTGCCGTCCTCCGGGCGCGGCCTGGCCGGCATGCGCGAGCGCGTACGCGCCCTCGGCGGCACCCTCACCGCCGGCCCCGACGGCGAGGGCGGCTGGCTGCTGGCCGCCAGCCTGCCCGCCAGGAGCCCCGCATGATCCGCGTCCTGGTGGCCGACGACCAGGCGCTCGTCCGCGCGGGCGTGCGCATGCTGCTGCAGGCCACCGGCGACATGGAGGTCGTGGGCGAGGCCGAGGACGGCGCCGAGGCCGTCCGCATGGCCGAACGCCACCTGCCCGACGTGATCCTCATGGACCTGCGCATGCCCAGGGTCGACGGGCTGGAGGCGATCAAGCGCGTGCTCGCCGCCCGTCCCGGCACCAGGATCGTGGTGCTGACCACCTTCGCCGAGGACGCCAACGTCTACGCCTCCCTGCGCGCCGGGGCCGTCGGCTTCCTGGTCAAGGACGACGACCCGGAGCGCATGGTCGACGCCGTGCGCAGGGCGGCGGCCGGGGAACAACTCCTGGCGCCGTCGGTGCTGCGCCGGGTCGTGGAGCGGTTCCTGGCGGCCGAGGAGCAGGCCGCCTCGCCCGCGCCTCCCGGGCTGACCGAGCGCGAACTGGAGGTGCTCGCGCTGGTCGGTACCGGGCTGTCGAACGCCGAGATCGCCGAAGAACTGCACGTCGGCGTCACCACGGTCAAGACCCACATCGCGGCGGCCATGGAGAAACTGGGGCTGCGCAACCGGATCCAGGCGGCGGTGGTGGCCCACCGCACGGGCCTGGTGGACGCCTCCTTCCGCCCGGTCCGCCCACACCGAGGCCAGTCAGCGGGCTGACAGCCCCGGCCGACCGCCCACCCTCACGGGCGTCTTCACGGCCGACCGGGTCCGTCTTCGTGGGTCTTGTACGGCTGAACGGGTCCGTCGCGTGGCGGACCCGGGTCATCCCGCAGGGTGATGACCGGCCGGCTGCTCCGCCCCGACCATGTGGTCCTTCCGAACCATCCCATCCAGGAAAGGATCACCATGTCGGAAACCCTCACCTCACCCCGGGCCCCCAGAACCGGCGACCAGGTCCCGTCCGGCCTCCTGTACGCCCTGCGGGTCGCCGTCGTCGCCCAGGCCGCCGCGCTGCTCGTGGCCGCCTCGCTCGCCGGGCAGGCGGTCGCCGCCGGTGACGCCGAGAGCCACGTCATGGCCGGCATGGTCGTCCACCTCGTGGCCCTCGTCCAGATCGTCCTGGCGGTCCTGGTGTGGCGGCCGGGGCGCGGGGCGGGCTGGCCCGCACTGGCCGGCGTGGCGCTGTTCGTCGTCGGGCTCGCCCAGCACGTCACCTGGCTCTGGCTGGGGACCCACGTGCCCACCGGGGTGATCCTGTTCGGCCTCATCGTCGCGGTGCTGATCTGGGCCTGGTCACCGTCGGCCGCCCGCCGCCGCTAAGGTCGGAGATGTGTATGTGAAGATCTGCGGGTTGAGCGAGCCCGAGCACGTCGCCGTGGCCGTCGAGGCGGGTGCCGACGCCATCGGGTTCGTCATGACCCGGAGCCCCCGCCAGGTGACGCCCGAGCGGGCGGCGGAGCTGGCCGCCCTCGTGCCCGGCCACGTGCTGACGGTCGGGGTGTTCAGGGGCGAGGATCCTGAGACGGTGCGGGCGGCGGCGCTGGTGTCCGGGGTGCGGGCCGTCCAGCTCCACGGCAAACACCCGCATGAGGACTTCACCGCGCTCAAAGACCTCGGCCGCCGCCTGGTCAGGGCCGTCGACGCGGCGGCCGATCTGCGGTGCGGCGCCTACGACGAGGACCTGCTGCTCGTCGACGCCCCGCACGCCGGGTCCGGCCGGCCGTGGGACTGGGCCGCCGTCCGAGGCCGCCCGTCGGGGCACTGGATGCTGGCGGGCGGCCTCGACCCGTCGAACGTGACCGAGGCGATCGCCGCCGCCGACCCCTGGGGGGTGGACGTGTCCAGCGGAGTGGAGACGTCCCCGGGAGCGAAGGACTCCGCGCTCATCGCCGCGTTCCTCACGGCGGTGCGGAGTGAGCGCTGATCTGGGCCGGGCGCTCGGCTTCCTGCACGACTTCGCCCGGCGCAGGGCACCCGTGGAGGTGGCGGTCCCCGGTGGGTTCGCGGTGCTCGACGAGCGCTATCCGGGCTCGCACGACGACAACAAGCTGATCGTCCCCTCCTGGGACGGGACGGACTCCGAAGCCGCGTCGATCCTTCTGAAGGCCGCCGACGAGGTGCTGGCCGCGCGGGAGCACCGGCTGGTCTGCGTGGACGACGACCGGATCGGCACGGCGCTCGCCCCCGCCTTCGCGGCGGCCGGCTACACCCACGAGACCAACCTGATCATGGCCCACCGCGGCGCACCCCCACCCTCGCCCTCGTCTCCACCTTCGTCTCCGCCTTCGCCCTCGCCTTCGTCTCCACCTTCCGCTTCGTCTCTGCCTTCGTCTCCACCTTCTCGGGCTGAGCGGTTGGAGCTTGCGGAATTGTTGCCCGTGTTACGGCGCGACTGGCGGCACACGCTGCCGGAGGCGTCTGACGAGGTCGTCGACGGCCTGGCCCGGCGCGTCGAGGCCCGCCTCCTCGGGGCCGACACGGTGAGCTTCCACGGAGTCCGCGCCCCGGACGGCCAGATCGCCGCCAGGGCCGACCTGTACGCGCACGGAGGCGTGGCCCAGATCGAGGGCGTCTTCACCGCTGCCGCCTACCGAGGCCAAGGGCACGCCCGGACGCTCATGACCGCCCTGCTCGCCGAGGTGGCCGGGGCCGAGCTGGTCTTCCTGGTGGCCGACGCCGACGACTGGCCCAAAGACTTCTACGGCCGCCTCGGCTTCCACCTCCTCGGCCGCACCCACTCCTTCCTCCGCACCTGATCCCTCAGCCCCATCCACCACTCTCGGGCCGGTGCACTGTCCTCGATCCGCACGCCGGCCCACCACGTCTCTCATGGCCTTGC
Organism: Nonomuraea purpurea; assembly: GCF_042650645.1. Taxonomy (NCBI): domain Bacteria; kingdom Bacillati; phylum Actinomycetota; class Actinomycetes; order Streptosporangiales; family Streptosporangiaceae; genus Nonomuraea; species Nonomuraea purpurea. The sequence goes on along the minus strand of NZ_JBHSBI010000003.1, from coordinate 249,704 downwards.
GCCGCGCCGGACCGGCTGGGCCCGGCCCGCGCTGCCTGCCGAGCCCGGCCCTCGTGTCTGGCCCTCATGTCCGGCCCGTCAGGTGCCGGGTGCGATGGTCGGGGTTTGGCGAAGGGGCGGGGGAGTTCGGTGGTGTCGGGTTTTTGTGGTGTGGGGCGGGCAGGTGACCGGGGGTCGCTGCGTTGCAGGCCCCACGCAGTAGGGTCTGCTGCGTGAGCGAAACTTCCGCCGAGGACCGGATCTGGACGGTTCCCAACCTGCTGAGCTTCCTGCGCCTCCTGGGCGTCCCCGTGTTCCTCTGGCTGGTTCTCGGGCCCAAGGCGGACGGCTGGGCCATCGGCGTTCTGGCGGTGGCGGGTTTCACGGACTGGCTCGACGGGAAGATCGCTCGCGCTTTCAACCAGACGAGCAAGCTGGGCCGGGTCATCGACCCCGCCGCGGACAAGCTGTACGTCTTCGCCACCATTTTCGCGCTGCTGCTACGCGACGTGATCCCGTGGTGGCTGGTCGTGGTGATTCTCGGGAGAGAACTCTTCGTCGCGAGTTTTTTTCCTGTACTTCGCAAACACGGCTACAGGGCACTTCAAGTGCATTATCTGGGCAAGGCTGCCATGTTCAACCTCATGTACGCCTTCCCTCTCCTCTTCCTTGCCTCCCACTCTGGGTGGTATGCCGATATAGCCCGAATTGTCGGGTGGGCATTCGCGCTCTGGGGAACGGGCCTGTACTGGTGGGCGGGGGTGCTGTATGCGGTACAGGTGCGCCAACTCGTAACCTCGGCCAAAAAGGAGTGATCGGGTGAAGGCGGTCGTCATGGCGGGCGGGGAGGGCACTCGGCTACGACCGATGACCGCCAACCAGCCCAAACCCCTGCTCCCCGTGGTCAATCGCCCGATCATGGAGCATGTGCTGCGCCTGCTCAAACGGCACGGCATCACCGAGACGGTGGTGACGCTGCAGTTCCTGGCGGCGCTCGTGCGCAACTACTTCGGCGACGGCGAGGAGTTGGGCATGAACCTCTACTACGCCACGGAGGACGTCCCGCTCGGCACCGCCGGCAGCGTCAAGAACGCCGCCGACCGCCTCCGCGACGATCGATTTCTGGTCATCTCCGGCGATGCCCTGACCGATATCGATTTAACGGACATGATCCGGTTCCATCGCGAAAATGGGGCACTTGTCACCATTGGCCTCAAACGTGTCCCGAATCCGCTCGAGTTCGGGATCATCATCGTCGACGAACAGGGCCGCGTTCAGCGCTTCCTGGAGAAACCCACCTGGGGCCAGGTCTTCTCCGACACCGTCAACACCGGCATCTACGTCATGGAGCCCGAGGTCCTCGACGCCGTGGCCGCCGGTGAGCCCGTCGACTGGTCATCCGACGTCTTCCCCGCCCTGCTCAACAGCGGCGCCCCCATCTACGGCTACGTCGCCGACGGCTACTGGGAGGACGTCGGCACCCACGGCAGCTACCTCAAGGCCCAGGCCGACGCCCTGTCGGGCAAGGTCGCCCTGGACATCGGCGGCTTCGAGCTCTCGCCCGGCGTCTGGGTCGCGGGATCCGCCTCCGTCGACCCCGACGCCGTGCTCAAGGGCCCGCTGCTCATCGGCGACTACGCCAAGGTCGAGGCGGGAGCGGAGCTGCGCGAGTTCACCGTGCTGGGCAACAACGCCGTCGTGCGCGAGGGCGCCTTCCTGCACCGCGCCGTCGTCCACGACAACGTCTACCTCGGCCCCGGCGCCCACCTGAGGGGCTGCGTCATCGGCAAGAGCACCGATGTGATGGCCGGCGCCCGCATCGAGGAGGACGCCGTCATCGGCGACGAATGCGTCATCGAGTCCGAGGCGTACGTCTCCAGCGACGTCAAGGTCTACCCGTTCAAGACCATCGAGGCCGGCGCGGTCGTCAACACCAGCGTCATCTGGGAGTCGCGCGGCCAGCGCAACCTGTTCGGCCCCAGAGGCGTCAGCGGCCTGGTCAACGTCGAGATCACCGCCGAGTTGTGCGTCCGACTGGCCAGCGCCTACGCCACCACCTTGAAGAAGGGCGAGTACGTCATCACCTCCCGCGACTGCTCCCTGGCCGCCAGGTCGCTCAAGCGGGCCGTCATCGGCGCGCTCACCGCCGGCGCGATCAACGTCCTGGACCTGAAGGCCGCCCCGCTGCCCGTCACCCGCTTCCACACCGCCCGCGAGCAGGCCGCGGGCGGCATCGTGCTGCGCACCACGCCGGGCGACCCGCAGAGCGTCGACATCGTCATCATGGACGACCGGGGCGCCGACCTGCCCCCGGCCGCCCAGCGCAAGCTGGAGCGGGTCTTCTCCCGCCAGGAGTTCCGCCGGGCCTTTCCCGGCGAGATCGCCGAGCTGAACTACCCGGCCAGGGCTGTGGAGGACTACACCCACGAGCTGCTGCGCCACGTGGACGTGGACGACGTCAGGGACATGAAGGTCGTCGTGGACTGCGCGGGCGGCACCTCCTCGCTGGTGCTGCCCAGCCTGCTCGGCCGCGTCGGCGTCGAGGTGCTCACCGTCAACGCCCGCCTCGACGACGTCTCGCCCACCGAGACGCTGGCCGAGCGCCGCCGCGACCTGCAGCGCCTGTCGGAGCTGGTCAGCTCCGCGCGGGCGGCCTTCGGGGTCAGGTTCGACCCGCTCGGCGAGCGCATCGCCCTGGTGGACGAGAAGGGCCAGCTCATCGACGACGAACGCGCCCTGCTCGTCGTGCTCGACCTGGTCGCCGCCGAGCGCAGGGGCGGCCAGGTGGCGCTGCCGGTCACCACCACCCGGGTCGCCGAGCAGGTCTGCCGTTTCCACGGCGTCCAGGTGCAGTGGACCTCGACCGCCCTCGACGCCCTGACCTCGGCGGCCGCGGGGCCAGATATGATCTTCGCGGCGGACGGGCGCGGCGGGTTCGTCGTGCCGGAGTTCAGCCCGGCGATCGACGGGCTGGCGGCGTTCATGCGCATGCTCGGCCTGGTCGCCCGCACCCGCCTGTCGCTCAGCCAGATCGACGCCAGGATCCCCGAGGTGAAGATGCTCAAGCGCACGGTGCCCACGCCGTGGGCGGCCAAGGGCGCCGTCATGCGCTCGGTCATCGAGGCGGCCGAGGCCGAGCCCGGCGGTCGCCGCATCGACACCACCGACGGCGTGCGCGTGGCGCACGACGACGGGCGCTGGGTGCTGGTCCTGCCCGCCGCCGCCGAGCCCGTCACGAATCTGTGGGCGGAGGCGGGAGACATGGACAGAGCCCAGGCGTTACTGGAACGCTGGGCCCGTATCGTGGAGCAGGCGGCCACGTGACCACACGGAGTGAGGAGAAAGGGGTTTGCCGATGATGTGCGCGGTCAGCGCCGCAAGATCGTAATGTAGAAACGCGCGGCGGCATGGACCCCGGGGCGGAAGCGACGGTAACTTTGTCTGCGTCCGAACCAAAGTGCAGCGCCCCGCCTTGACCTTTGCCGCTGATCAGCGTAAGTTGCGGCATTCGCAAACTTGAAAAAGCGAAGCGAGGCGCGCCCCAGAGCACCGTCGCCGCGTCTTCGCGGTAGGAGGCCGAGCCGATCGATGCCGAGCGTCTACTGCACGCAGTGCGGGCACGCCAACCCCGAGGATGCCCGTTTCTGTTCCCGCTGTGGGTCACCGTTGACCAGACCCGAGGTCGCCGGGGACACCACCTCGACCATCTCCATAGCGGGAATCGAGGCGTATGAGGCTGAGGCAGGCGACACGCTCCTGGCCGAACGGGCGCTGGTCGAGCAGTTGCCGCCGGGCACGGCGTTGCTGACCGTGACCAGGGGCCCCAACCAGGGCAGCCGTTTCCGGCTCGACAAGGAGCTCACCACCACCGGGCGCCATCCCGAGAGCGACATCTTCCTCGACGACATCACGGTCTCCCGCCGCCACGTCGAGTTCTACCGCCTGCGCGGCGGCCAGTTCTCCGTGCGTGACGTGGGCAGCCTCAACGGCACCTACGTCAACAGGGAGCGCATCGAAGAGGTTCCCCTGCACTCCGGCGACGAGGTGCAGATCGGCAAGTTCCGCCTGGTCTTCCTGATGCGAGCCCACTCCGGCGTATGAGCGAGCGGAGCGGGCGAGGCGTCGGCACGGCCACGTGCGCGTTCATGCGGTTGACGAAGGAGGCCGCATGAACTCTCAGGCGGCACGCTCGCACATGAGCATCGGGGAGGTGCTCGCCCTGCTGCAGGGCGAGTTCCCCGATGTGACGATCTCCAAGATCCGCTTCTTGGAGGGGGAGGGGCTGATCGAGCCCGAGCGCAGCCCCTCCGGCTACCGCAAGTTCACCCACCTGCACGTGGAGCAGCTGCGCTTCATCCTCACCGAGCAGCGCGACCACTACCTGCCGCTGCGGGTGATCAAGGACAAGATGGCCGAGAGCTTCGGCCGTCCCCGTCCGGTGCAGGACAAGCAGGAGATCAAGCTCAGCCGCGCCGAGCTGATCGAGGCCGCGGAGATCGACGAGGAGACCCTCGACGAGCTCGAGGACTACGGGCTGCTGGCCGCGGTGGCCAGGCGCTACGACGAGGAGGCGCTCAAGGTGGCGCGCACCGTGGGGGCCCTGGCCCGCTTCGGCCTGCGCGCCAGGCATCTGCGGGCGGTCAAGGCCGCCGCCGAGCGCGAGTGCGGCCTGGTGGAGCAGAGCGTGGCCCCCATACTGAAGCGTCGCGCCCCCGGAGCCATCGGGGAGGCCGACGAGGCCGCCAGGGAGCTTTCCACGCTCCTGCTCGACCTGCACGCATCCCTTGTGCGCACGGGGGTCCGTTCGGTCCTGGGGCGTTGAGAGCGTACCGACCTGGGAGCCGAGGGCACATTCCAGGCCCGGCTGGTGTTACGTTGAATTGCAGAAGCAGACAGCAGAAGCGACGAGCCAATAGCTGTACCGGGTCACCGGTCAGAATACGGAGCAGCCCGTGTTGCAGATGGAGGTCGTGGGCGTTCGAGTAGAAATGCCCACAAATCAGCCGATCGTCTTGCTCAAGGAGGCACACGGGGAGCGGTTCCTTCCTATATGGATTGGCATGACGGAAGCGACGGCCATCGCCCTGGCCCAGGCGGAGGAGCCGCCGCCGCGGCCGCTCACCCACGACCTCTTCCGAGACGTGCTGAGCGCCCTGGGCGTCGGCCTGCGGGCGGTCAACATCGTCGCCCTGCGCGACGGCATCTTCTTCGCAGACCTGGTGTTCTCCAACGGCGTGGAGGTGAGCGCGCGCCCGTCGGACTCGATCGCGCTCGCCCTGCGCACCGGAGCGCGCATCTTCGCCAGCGAGGAGGTCGTCCAGGAGGCCGGCGTGGTCATCCCCGACGACCAAGAGGACGAGGTGGAGAAGTTCAGGGAGTTCCTTGACACGATCACTCCCGAAGACTTCGGCAGGGCGGGGTAGGTATTTCAGTGCATTTACGCTTCACGACGCGCCGAGCCGGATCGTTGACTGAGCATGGTCACGGTCCTACGGTGCAAGTGAAACTCGTGGCCGCCCTTTACGAACCCCCAGATCAGGCCACGGGATGAGAGAAAGCCGGAGGTCCGCGTGGCGGTCAGCAGCGGCGAGGGAAAGACGGCCGGCCAGGAAGATCCGGTGCGGCGCGAGAGCGCACGGCAGCGTGCCGGGGAGCAGGGTCTGCTCTTCGACGAGCAGCCGGCGGCGTTGCCGGACGACATCGGATACCGTGGGCCGACGGCCTGCGCGGCCGCCGGCATCACCTACAGGCAGCTCGACTACTGGGCGCGCACAGCCCTGGTGGAGCCCACGATAAGAGCCGCGCACGGCTCGGGCTCCCAGCGGCTCTACAGCTTCCGCGACATCCTGGTACTCAAGGTCGTCAAGCGGCTCCTCGACACCGGGGTGTCGTTGCAGCAGATCCGTACGGCCGTGCAGCATCTGCGTGACCGCGGGGTCGCCGACCTCGCCCAGATCACGCTGATGAGCGACGGCGTCAGCGTCTACGAGTGCACCTCGGCCGACGAGGTGATCGACCTGCTCCAGGGCGGCCAGGGCGTGTTCGGCATCGCGCTGGGCCGGGTCTGGCGGGAGGTCGAGGGCTCCCTCGCGGAGCTGCCGGGGGAACGCGCGGCGGTCGAGGACACCGTCCCGGCCGATCACCCCGCTGACGAGCTGGCCCAGCGCCGCCGGGCGCGGCGCATAGGGTAGCTTCCCCGCCCTTCACGGTGGATCGCACCGCGCGGGCCACCGTGAGTGCGGATTCCGCAACCTCCCGTGGACCAATGGACGGGACGTACCGTAGTAATCTGGGACAGCAAGGCTGACGACCCCGTGCGGGAGAGTCCCCAAGGCCCTCGGGCCCTGGGGCGCCGAAGGAGCAACCCTCCCCGGAATCTCTCAGGCACCCAGTACCGCTCGGGCGAGGCGACTCTGGAAAGCAGGCGCGCCCGCCAGGCGTGCCTCACCGACGGTGCAAGCCCCTTCCCGGGGTGAAGCTCTCAGGTCGCGGCGGTGTCCGCGCTGACAGAGGGGGAGATCCGGCACTCGCCCGCGCCCTGGCGCCGGTCTCCAAAGCCTCGGGAGGCAGTCTCCATGATCGATCCGTTCGCTCCGCCGTTCTCCGCACGGCACATCGGCCCGTCGGAGTCCGAGCAGCAGCGCATGCTCGAGGCCGTCGGCTTCGAGTCGGTCGCCGATCTGGTGGCCGTGGCCGTTCCCGAGGCCATCAGGGCCAAGGACCGGCTCAAACTGCCCGCCGCGATCGGCGAGACCGAGACCATCGCCGAGCTGCGCGCCATCGCCGGGCGCAACCGGGTGCTCACCTCCATGATCGGGCTCGGCTACCACGACACCGTCACACCCGCGGTCATCCGCCGCAGCCTGCTGGAGAACCCGGGCTGGTACACCGCCTACACCCCGTACCAGCCGGAGATCTCGCAGGGCCGCCTGGAGGCGCTGCTGAACTTCCAGACGGTCGTCTCCGACCTGACCGGGCTGCCCGTCGCCGGCGCGTCCCTGCTCGACGAGGGCACCGCCGCCGCCGAGGCGATGACGCTGGCCCGGCGCGCGGGCAAGTCCAAGAGCGACGTCTTCGTGGTGGACGCCGACGCGCTCCCGCAGACCAAGGCCGTGCTGGCCACCAGGGCCGAGCCGCTCGGCATCACGCTCGTCGAGCACGACCTCGACGGCGCCCTGCCCGAGTGCTTCGGCGTGCTCGTCCAGTACCCCGGCGCCTCCGGGCGGCTGCGCGACTTCCGCGCCGTGGCCGCCGCCGCGCACGAGGCGGGCGCGCTCGTCGTGGCCGCCGCCGACCTGCTGGCCCTGACGCTCGTGGCCGCCCCCGGCGAGCTCGGCGCAGACATCGCGATCGGGTCCTCCCAGCGCTTCGGCGTGCCGTTCGGCTTCGGCGGGCCGCACGCCGCCTACATGTCCGTACGCGAGGGCCTGCAGCGCCAGCTCCCCGGCCGCCTGGTGGGCGTGTCGGTGGACGCCGACGGCGACCCCGCCTACCGCCTGGCCCTGCAGACCCGCGAGCAGCACATCCGCCGCGAGAAGGCCACCAGCAACATCTGCACCGCGCAGGTCCTGCTGGCCGTCATCGCGAGCATGTACGCCGTCTACCACGGCCCCGAGGGCCTGCGCGGCATCGCCGCCCGGGTCCACCGCCACGCCGTGGCCCTGGCCGCAGGGCTGCGCGAGGCGGGCCTGGAGGTCGTGCACGCGGAGTTCTTCGACACCGTCCTGGTCCGCGTGCCCGGCAGGGCCGCCGCCGTGCTGGCCGCCGCCGCCGAGCGGGGCGTCAACCTCTGGCAGGTCGACGACGACCACGTCTCGATCTCCTGCGATGAGAAGACCGGTGCCGCCGAGGTCGCCAAGGTGTGGGCGGCCTTCGGCCTCGACCGCTCCGAGGTGGACCTCGACGCCGACGCGCTGCCGGCCGCCCTGGCGCGCGAGAGCGACTACCTGACCCACCCGGTCTTCCACAGCCACCGCTCCGAGACCGCGATGCTGCGCTACCTGCGCAGACTGCAGGACAAGGACATCGCCCTCGACCGCTCCATGATCCCGCTCGGCTCCTGCACGATGAAGCTGAACGCGACCACGGAGATGGAGCCGATCACCTGGCCCGAGTTCGCCGCGATCCACCCCTACGCGCCCGCCGACCAGGCCGAGGGCTACCTGGAGCTGATCGGCACGCTGGAGGGCTGGCTGGCCGAGGTGACCGGCTACGACGCCGTCTCCGTCCAGCCGAACGCCGGCTCGCAGGGCGAGTTCGCCGGGCTGCTGGCCATCCGCGCCTACCACCAGGCGCGCGGCGACGACGGACGCGAGGTGTGCCTCATCCCGTCCTCGGCCCACGGCACCAACGCCGCCAGCGCCGTCATGGCCGGCATGCGCGTCGTGGTCGTGGCCTGCGACGCCGAAGGCAACGTCGACCTGGCCGATCTCGACGCCAAGATCGACAAGCACCGCGACCGGCTGGCCGCGATCATGGTGACGTACCCGTCCACGCACGGCGTGTACGAGGAGACGATCACCGAGGTGTGCGCCAAGGTGCACGAGGCCGGCGGCCAGGTGTACGTCGACGGGGCCAACCTCAACGCCCTGGTCGGGCTGGCCAAGCCGGGCGAGTTCGGGGCCGATGTGTCCCACCTCAACCTGCACAAGACCTTCTGCATCCCGCACGGCGGCGGCGGCCCCGGCGTCGGCCCGGTGGCGGTGCGCGGCCACCTGGCGCCCTACCTGCCGGGCCACGCGCTGCACGACGGCACGCCGGTGGGAGCCGTCTCGGCGGCCCCGTACGGCTCGGCCGGGATCCTGCCGATCTCGTGGGCCTACATCAGGATGATGGGCTCCGAGGGGCTGACGGCCGCCACCGAGCAGGCCATCCTGTCGGCCAACTACCTGGCCAAGCGGCTGGCCCCGCACTTCCCCGTCCTGTACACCGGGCGCGGCGGGCTGGTGGCCCACGAGTGCATCGTGGACCTGCGCCAGATCACCAAGGAGACCGGCGTCACCGTGGACGACGTGGCCAAGCGGCTCATCGACTACGGCTTCCACGCGCCCACGATGTCGTTCCCCGTGGCAGGGACGCTCATGATCGAGCCGACCGAGAGCGAGGACCTCGGCGAGCTGGACCGGTTCGTCGACGCCATGATCGCCATCAGGGGCGAGATCGCCAAGGTGGCCTCCGGCGCCTACGACCGCACCGACAACCCGCTGCGCAACGCGCCGCACACGGCCGAGTCGGTCAGCGCCGACGAGTGGAGCCACCCCTACACCCGCACCGAGGCCGCCTACCCGCTGCCGTCGCTGCGCGAGGGCAAGTACTGGGTGCCGGTGCGGCGCATCGACCAGGCATACGGCGACCGCAACCTGGTCTGCTCGTGCCCCCCGCTGGAGGCCTACGAGGACTGATCCACGCCCGGTCCAGTCCTTCGGCGTCAAGTGAGCAGACATGATCGCCCGAAGTCGTTAGGCTTCGGTGCGACCACCGCCCCAAGGAGCTCCCCTTGACGTCCTCAGAGCTGGAGACCCCGCCTCTCGACACCGCCCGCCGCCTCGCCGAACACGGCGATCTCGACGGCGCCGCCGCCATCCTCACCGAGCTCGCCAACGACCCCGACGACCCCGACCGGGCCCAGGCCGCCGTGGGGCTGGCCGTCGTCCTGGAGGAACGCGGCGACGCCGAGGGCGCCAGGGCCGCCGCCAGGGCCGCGCTGGCCACCGGGCACCCCGAATACGCCGCACAGGCGGCCTGCCACCTGGCCCAGGGGTTCGAGCGCGAAGGACGCGCCGAGCAGGCCAGGGCCGCCTGGCAGGCCGTGCTGGGGGTCGGGACGGCCGCGTACGTGCCGCTGGCCCACCTCGCGCTGGCCCGCCTGGCGCAGGACCCGGGGGAGGCCGACAAGGAGCTGCGCGCCGCCATGGAGGCGGGCGACGACCAGATCGCCGCCCACGCGGCGCTGCGGCTCGCCGAGCTGCTGGTGGAGTACGGAGAGCCGGCGGAGGCGGCCGAGGTGCTCCTGGACGCCCTGGAGTACGCCCCGCAGGACGAGGTGCCGGCCCTGCGCGTGCAGCTCGGCATCGCGCACCTGGAGCTGGCGTGCGCGGAGTTCGCCGAGACGGTGGAGGGTGGGGCCGATTCGCGCACGAGCGCCCTGGCGATCGAGCTGCTCGCCCGCACGCTGCCGCTGCGCGGCCGTGACGAGGACGCCCGGCGGGTGTGGACGTACGGGCTGGAGCATGCCGACGAGAGCCTGGCCGCGGAGGTCAGGCTCCGTTACCACCGAGACGACTGAGGGCGCGCTGTCAGCCCCAGCCGCGATGGACGGCCACGGCGGCGGCCACGTTGATGACCACGATCGCCAGCCAGGCGATCATCAGCCCGACCAGCCCCGCGGTGCCCGCCGCGATGGCCGTCAGCGGGACGCCGATTCCCAGCGACCCCAAGGTGATCGCGATCATCGGCGAGCCCTTCTTCTGCGGTGTGGCGCCGCGATGGTGCAACTCGGCCCGGACTCGTGCCGCGATCGTCTCGTCGAGGCGCTCCACGAACGACTCGACGAGCTCGGTTTCGTATTCAGGACCGAGATCACGGCGGGCGTCGAGCGTGGCCTGCAGGTCATCTCGGATAGGGCGCTTGTCTGGCATAGGGAAATCATCCATCCCGTTGCCCGCCTCGTCATCCGCCCTGAGGGCTAAGATGCGATCCTCCCCAGGTACGGTGGCTTGCCATGAAGGTCATCACCCCGCGCGGCCCGGCGCTGGTCGACATCGACGAGGCCGACGATCCCCGGCTGCTGCTCGTGCTCACCCACGGGTCCGCCGGGGGAGTGGAGGCGCCCGATCTGCTGGCGGTCCGCGAGGCCGCGCTGGCGGCCGGGGCGGTGGTGGCCAGGGTGACGCAGGCGTTCAGAGTGGCGGGGGCGCGGGCGCCGGGCTCGGCGCCCAAGCAGGACGAGGCGTGGGAGATCGTGCTGGGCGAGCTGCGCGCCCGCTATCCCGGGCTGCCGCTTGTGCAGGGCGGGCGGAGCAACGGGGCCAGGGTGGCCTGCCGTACGGCCCGGGCGGTCGGCGCGGCGGCGGTGGTGGCGCTGGCCTTCCCCCTGCACCCGCCGGGGCGGCCGGAACGTTCCAGGGCCGAGGAGCTACGCGGCGCGGGCGTGGATGTGCTGGTGGTGAACGGTGATCGCGACCCGTTCGGCGTGCCCGACGCCGCGGACGCCGCACGCCTGGTGGTGCTGCCGGGAGAGGGGCACGACCTGAAGAAGGACCCCGCCCGGGTGGGCGAGGTCGTGGCGGAGTGGGTCGTCCACTACGCCTAGTTCAGGCTGCCCCGACCACCGGCCGGTGCGGGGCGATGGCGGTGCCGCTGGGAAGCAGCTCCCCGGTGTCCTCGAACAGGACGACGCCGTTGCAGAGCAGGCTCCACCCCTGCTCGGGGTGACAGGCGAGGGTGCGTGCCGCCTCGCGGTCAGGCGCCTCGGCATCCGGACAAGCCGGGTCGTGCGGGCACATCGGCGTGCCTCCGATATCTCGTGGGATGCTCCCGCTTTGGAGGGTCCGGGAGCGTGGCTCGGGTTTGTTGTTAAGGCAAGTGTGCGATGTATGTCACAGTTTCCGACATAGTCCGTTTGGACTGTTACGGGATGATCCCTGAGTCGTGTGACCTTCGACACAGCGTGCCTTAAGCAGGATAACGGTCCAAGCGTGACACGCGCATCACGTTTGCAATCCCTTGAGGAGAGCTTCGAGCCCGCGCTCGAAGTCCATATCTGCTCTTTCGTCCCGCCTGACCCATTCGTCTACTTCAGGGTCCGCCCAGCCCGACTGCTGCACCTCGACGGCCACGCTGCCGAACACGAACGCCCGCATCGTCCGCACGGCCTCGGCCGCGTCGTCCAGGCCCCCGTCGGCGAGCTGCTCGGTCTGCTCCCTGATCGCGATGGTCGTGGCGCCCTTGGGCGGCTTGGTCAGCGCCAGGGCCAGCACGCCCGGATGCTCCCTGAGCAGTTCCCTGCAGGCCCTGCACCACGCCTTGGCCGTCTCCTGCCAGGACGGCCCCTGTTCGACGTGGACGGCCGTCACATGCTCGGCCAGGGCGTCCATCAGCGCCTCCTTGCCTCGGGGCAGGTGATGGTAGATGGCCATGGCCTCCACCTGCAGGGCGTCACCCAGCCGGCGCATCGTCAGCCGGCGCAGGCCCTGGCTGTCGGCGATGTGCAGGGCGGCCTCGATGATGCGCTCGCGGGAGAGCGGAACCGGCGGTCTCTTGGCGGGCATGGTGATCATCTTACGTCGTAAAGGGCGCCGTGCCGGGCCGATTTCCCGCCGTGTCGCGGGACGGCGTACCCTTGGCCGTTGAACGTGTACAGGCTTGTGAAGGGGCAGGGTCGATGGCGTTTTTCCGTCCGCGGGTGAGCCGGGAGGCCGAGGTTCGCTACCACGCGGACCAGGAGATCTCCAAGAGCTACCCCGAATTGCTCGACAAGGCCAGGCAGACCGAGCAGACGCTACGGGAGCTGCGGGCCGCCGCGGCCGACGAGATCGAGCTGCTGGCGGCGGGGCGGGCCTTCGACGCGGCGCTGACCGACGCGCTGCGGGCGGCCGAGGCGGGGCAGCGGGCCACGTTCGGGGTCAAGGCCTACGACGACCGCATCGCCCGGCGCAAGGCCAAGGCGCGGCCCGACGGCGCCAGGTGGACCTCGGAGGTCGACCGGCTGCGCACGCTGCGCGAGGAGAACCGGATGTGGGGCATCCCCCAGGTGCCCCGCCCCATCCCCGCAACCCTCTGACCCGAGGCTTGAAGAACGTCCGGCGGCATCCGCCGGACGTTCTTGCATGGCTGCCCGGGGTGGCGCCGACGCCACGTTCGCGTTGTTCAGGCCGGCGCCCCGCCCCGGAGACGGCGGCGGGTGTTGCCCGGGTAAAAGACAAAGCCCCGGCGGGTGCCGGGGCTTTGGCGGGTCAGCTGGCCCAGTCGAGCAGCGGGCGGGTGTTGCTCGGGTGGCGCAGCTTGGACAACGACTCCTTCTCCAGCTGCCGGATCCGCTCCCGGGTCAGCCCCAGGTACTTGCCGATCTCGTCCAGCGTGTGCGGCTTGCCGTCCACCAGGCCGAACCGCAGGGCCATGATCTTCGACTCGCGCGGCGAGAGGTTGTCGAGCACGCCGCGCAACTGGTCGCCCAGCAGCTGGCGGTCGACGATCTCCGACGCCTCCGGCGAGTCGACGTCCTCGATGAGGTCGCCGATCGTGGTCTCGCCGTCCTCGCCGATCGTGGCGTTCAGGGAGATCGGCTGGCGGCTGGTGCGCAGCAGCTCCTCGATCTGGTCGGGCGTCTTGTCGAGCTCGACGGCCAGTTCCTCGGGCGTGGGCTCGCGCCCCAGGCGCTGGTGCATGTCACGCTCGACGCGCGAGAGCTTGGAGAGCAGCTCCAGCACGTGCACGGGCAGCCGGATCGTCCGGGCCGAGTCGGCGAAGCCGCGCTGGATGGCCTGGCGGATCCACCACATCGCGTACGTGGAGAACTTGAACCCCTTGGTGTAGTCGAACTTCTCCACGGCCCTGATCAGCCCCAGGTTGCCCTCCTGGACGACGTCGAGCAGGGACATGCCGCGGTCGGTGTACTTCTTGGCGACCGAGACCACCAGGCGCAGGTTGGCCTCCAGCATGTGGTCCTTGGCCTGCTTGCCGTCCTCGATGACCATGAGCAGGTCCTCGCGGGCGGCGGCGGGCAGGTCGGGCTCGCTGTCCAGCTTGTACTCGGCGTACAGGCCGGCCTCGATCCGCCGGGCCAGCTCGACCTCCTGGGCGGCGGTGAGCAGGGTGCGACGGCCGATGGACTTGAGGTAGGTGTGCACGGAGTCGCCCATGACGGACTGCGTGTCGTCGAGGTCGATCGGCTCGTTGTCGAGTTCGGCGTCCTCGGCGGTCACGGGGACGTCGTCGGGGACGTCCTCCTCGTGCTCCGGCTTGCGCTCCGACGGCACGACGCCCTTGGCGACGTCGGCGGTCCTGGCGTTCTTGGCCGTGCCCCCGGTGTTCTTGGTGCCCGCGGTTTTTGCCTCGGCCGCCTTGCGGCCGGTAGTCTTTGCCCGCGCAGGCCTCTTCTGGGCGGTCTTGGTCTCGGCGGCGGGCTTCTTCTTCGGGGTGTTCTTGCTGAGAGACGGCTCGTTCTCCGCGGCCAGGCTCACACCGGCCTCAGAGAGCTCACGCAGGATCGTGCGCCCTTCCGAAGGGCTGATTCCCGCGTCGGCGAACGCGTGCCGTAGCTCCGCGAGAGAAAGGTGACCCTGGGCTCGCCCTCGTTCAATGAGCTGGTCGAGAGTCGCGGGTGGGGTCGCCACGGCGGTTCTGGGCATGAGGACACCTCCTCCGTACGGAGTCGAGACGATCAGGTTGTGGTGGGGCGGCTGCCACGGGGTCCGCACGGCGCACCAGTATCAATAACGCCGTTCGCCGCTATTTGTTCCCGGGGGATGAAAAAGGGGCGGACCGCCCGCAGGCGAACCGCCCCTCGAGCTCCCGTTATTCGTTCACGATCACGTCTCCGGACGACACCACGGGCATCGGCATCGGCTGGGCGTCTTCCAGGCGCTCGTCCGTCCAGTAGTCGATGACCTTGCCGGGATCCGGGTTGACCTCGGTCGAGACCACGATGTCGCCGTCGCTGGTCTCGGGCTTCGGGGTCTGCGAGGCGTCACTGGACGGAAGGTTCTTCTCCACCACGGCTCGGGTCTCCTCGAGCTTGCCCGCCGAGGCGGCCGCCGCGATGGAGACGCCTGCGACGGCTATCGCGCCGACGACGGCCGCGGATGCCCACATCTTGCGGGTCTGGTTCATGAAGGCTCCCTCCTTCTCCCCACTATGACGCAGCCGCAACTCGTCAGGTTCCTGTCTTCAGTCGTACCAAGTCGGTCTTTCCGTTCGGCAGCAGTGGCAACCCTGGAACCAGGCGCAGGTCGCGCGGGGCGGCGTGGGGAGGAAGCCTATCGCGGCAGAATGCCCGCAATTGCTGAAGTGTGGGCGGCGTGTCGGGGTCGGCGGGGACCACGATGGCGGTGACCCGCTCGCCCCATTCGGGATCGGGAACGCCTATCACGGCCGCGTCGGCCACCTCGGGGTGGGTGCTGAGCACGGCGGTCACGGAGGCGGCCACGATCTTCTCCCCGCCCGTGTTGATCACGTCGTCGGCTCTGCCGAGCACCCGGAGGCGGCCTCCGGTGAGTTCTCCCAGGTCGGAGGTGACGAACCAGCCGCCGTCGAGGGGCGCGTCGGCGAAGCGGTAGCCGGAGAAGAGCACGGGCCCGGCGATCCTGATGAGGCCGTCGTCGCCGATTTTGAGATCTACATTGTAAAGGGGCTGGCCGTCGTACACGCAGCCGCCGCACGTCTCGCTCATCCCGTACGTCGTCACGACCCGGGCGCCGAGGTCGCGAGCCTCGTCCACGAGGCCGGGCCGGGGCGCGGCCCCGCCCATCACGAACGTGAACCCCGACAGGTCGGCCCCCAGCTCCACCAGCCGGTGCACCTGCGTGGGCACCACGGAGACGTAGTCGGCCCCCGAGTCGAGCACCCGGCGGGGGTCGAACTCCGGATGGATGATCGGCTCGCTCTCGCACATCAGCGCGCGCACCAGGACCTGCAGCCCGGAGACGTGGGAGACGGGCAGGCAGCACAACCAGCGATCGCCCTTGGACGCCTCAAGACGCCGCAGGGACGCCGCCGCGCAGGCGCGCAGCGCGGTGGCCGAGAGCATGACGCCCTTCGGCGCGCCGGTGCTGCCGCTGGTGGCGATCACCACCGCCACGTCGCCGGGCACCCCCTCGCCCTCGTCCGTGCGGACGCCGTCGACATGCGTGGGGCGCAGCGCCCTGACGGCGTCGTCGGCATGCCCGGGCGACAGCGGGAGGACGGCGGGCCCGTCGCCGGACAGAGCTTCCCTGATCGCCGCGAACAGGGCGGGGCCGGGAGGCTGCACAATGGCATGCAGCGGACGGTCCGGATGCGACGGGTTCCTCCACATGCTCGTAAGGTTAATGGCGACAGGTCGGACACAGGCGCGGGGAGGGGTCGTGAGGCGTTCTCCCGGAGATGCCGCGCAGCTTGCCGTTTTCCGGATCCCGATGCGCACCCGTTTCCGCGGGCAGACCGTCAGGGAAGGCGTGCTGCTGCGCGGACCGGCCGGTTGGGGCGAGTTCTCGCCGTTCCCCGAGTACGGCCCGCGCGAGTGCGCCCGATGGCTGGCCTGCGCCCGCGAGGCGGCGTTCGAGGGCTGGCCGGAGCCGGTGCGCGGGACCGTTCCCGTCAACGCGACCGTGCCCGCCATCACCCCCGAGCGGGCCCACGACCTGGTGCGCCGGTCGGGATGCGGCACGGCGAAGGTCAAGGTGGCCGAGCGAGGTCAGAGCTTCGACGACGACGTGGCCAGGGTGGAGGCCGTGCGCGACGCGCTCGGCCCCGCGGGGAGGCTGCGGATCGACGCCAACGGCGCCTGGAGCGTCGATGAGGCCATACGCAGGCTCAAGCGCCTCGACCGCTACGACCTGGAGTACGCCGAGCAGCCGTGCGCCACCCTGGAGGAGCTGGCGGCGGTGCGGCGGGCCTGCGACGTGCCGATCGCGGCCGACGAGTCGATCAGACGGGCGGAAGACCCGCTGCGGGTGCGCGCGGCCGAGGCGGCCGACATCGCGGTGGTCAAGGTGCAGCCGCTGGGCGGGGTGCGCGCGGCGCTGCGGGTGGTGGAGGCGTGCGGGCTGCCGGCGGTGGTCTCCAGCGCCGTGGAGACGTCCGTGGGGCTGGCGGCCGGGGTGGCGCTGGCCGCCGCGCTGCCGTCGCTGCCCTACGCGTGCGGACTCGGCACGATGCCGCTGCTGTCCGGCGACGTCGTGGAGGAGTCGCTGACGCCGGTCCACGGGTTGCTGCCCGTACGACGTCCGTCCGTGAGTTCTCAGCATTTGTCGGCTTTTGAGATTGATTCCCCCGAGTGGCTTCGCCGGATGCAGGAGGCGTCACTTTGAACCCCGCCACAGCGCTGGCCACGGTGCTGGTCGACGAACTGGTGCGCTGCGGCCTGACCGACGTGGTGCTGGCGCCCGGCTCCCGCTCGGCCCCCCTGGCGCTGGCGCTGCACGCCGAGTCGCGGGTGCGCCTGCACGTGCGCATCGACGAGCGCTCCGCCTCGTTCCTTGCGCTCGGGCTGGCCAAGCGCTCCGAGCGGCCGGTCGCGCTGATCTGCTCCTCCGGCACGGCCACCGCCAACTTCCACCCGGCCGTGATCGAGGCGAGCGAGTCCGGGGTGCCGCTGCTGGTGCTCACCGCCGACCGCCCGCCCGAGCTGCGCGGCACCGGCGCCAACCAGACGATCGACCAGATCAAGTTGTACGGCGCGGCGACCCGCTGGTTCGCCGAGATCGGCGTGCCGGAAGACCGTCCGGGACAGGTGGCCTACTGGCGTTCGCTGGCCTGCCGGGCCTACCAGCGCGCCTGCGGCCCGGCGGCCCCCGGCCCCGTGCACCTCAACCTGGCCTTCAGAGAGCCGCTGATCCCCGACGGCGACTCCTCCTGGTGCGAGCCGCTCGACGGCGGCGCGGGCGGCCCCTGGGTGCGGGCCAGGGTGGCGCCCCCGCCGGTCGCCCTGCACATCCCGCCGACCAGGCGCGGCGTGCTCGTGGTCGGCGACGGCGCGGCCAACGTGCGCCGTTACGTGGCGGCGGCGGGCATGGCCGGCTGGCCGGTGCTGTCGGAGCCGAACGGCGGCGGCCGCTACGGCGACCACGCGGTCTCGACCTACCACTACCTGCTGGGCACGCCGGAGTTCGCCGACGCCTACCAGCCTGACGTGGTGGTGACGCTGGGCCGTCCCGGGTTGTCACGGCCGCTGCTGTCGTGGCTGAGGCGGGCGGGCGAGCACATCGTGGTGGCGCCCGACCTCGACCGCTGGCCCGATCCGACCCGGTCGGCCACCCAGGTGGCGCAGGCGGTCGAGATCCCGGTCGCCTCGGGCGACGACGCCTGGCTGCACGCCTGGCGGCAGGCGGACCAGGCGGTCAGGGCGGCCACCGACGAGGTGCTCGACGTGTCGGGCACCAGCGAGCCGCGCCTGGCCAGAGACCTGGTCGACCTGCTGCCGAACGGGGCGCTGCTGTTCTGCGGCTCCTCGATGCCCATCAGGGACCTGGACCAGGCGATGCGGCCGCGGCGCGGCATCAGGCTGATGGCCAACAGGGGCGCGTCGGGCATCGACGGGCTGGTGTCCACGGCGATGGGGGCGGCACTGGCGCACAACGGGCCCTCATACGCGCTGATGGGCGACCTGTCGTTCCTGCACGACCAGAACGGGCTCATCCTGGGCCCCCGCGAACCCAGACCCGACCTGTGCCTGGTGGTGGTCAACAACGACGGGGGCGGCATCTTCTCGCTGCTGCCCCAGGCGGCGCTGCGCGACCCGTTCGAGCGCGTCTTCGGCACGCCCCACGGGGTGGACCTCGGTTACGCGGCGGCGGCGACGGGCACCCCGTACACGCTGGTGGGCGACATCACCGACCTGCCCAAGGCGCTGCGCGGCCAGGGTCCGCGCGTGGTCGAGGTGCGCACCGACCGCGAGGAGAACGCGCGCGTGCACGCCCGCCTGCGCGAGGCCGCGCAGGCCGCGCTGCGCGCGTTCATCGCGAGTTGAGCGTGTCGAGCAGGCGGTTGAGCGGGCCGTCCAGGCCCCACCGGTCGGCCAGGCGCACCAGCGCCTCGGGGTCGCGGGGCTTGGCCGGCAGGGTCAGGTCGGTCTCGGGCAGCGGCGCGTCGGAGGCCACCTCGACGACGGCGGGGGCGAGGCGCAGGTAGTCGCGCGCGGCGCTCAGCTTGGTGCGGCTGCCCGCGGGGAAGCCGTCGGCGGCGCCCGCGTCGAGGGCCCGCAGCAGGGCCTCCAGGGAGCCGAAGCGGGTGATGAGGGCGGCCGCGGTCTTCTCGCCGACGCCGGCGACGCCCGGCAGGCCGTCGCTGGGGTCGCCGCGCAGGGTGGCGAAGTCGGCGTAGGAACGCCCGGGGATGCCGTATTTGGCGGTGACGAACGCCTCGTCCACGATCTGCAGGTTGCGGATGCCGCGCGCGGTGTAGAGGACGCGCACCGGGCGGGCGTCGTCGACGAGCTGGAACAGGTCGCGGTCGCCCGTCACGATGTCGACCGCGCCGCCCGCCCGGTGGGTGAGCGTGCCGATCACGTCGTCGGCCTCGTAGCCGGGCGACTCCAGGCGGGCGATGCCGAGGGCGTCGAGCACCTCCTCGATGACCGCGATCTGCGGCACGAGCGCGTCGGGCACCTCCTCGGCGTCGCCCTGCGCGAGGCGGTGCGCCTTGTACGTCGGGATCGCCGCGACGCGGAAGGCGGGCCGCCAGTCGGCGTCCATGGTGGCGACCAGCTCGTCGGGGGAGTGCTTGCGCACGAGCGTGGCGATCATGTCGATGAGCCCGCGCACCGCGTTGACCGGCGAGCCGTCGGGAGCCTTGATCGACTCCGGGATGCCGAAGAAGGCCCGGAAATAGAGAGACGGAGTGTCCAGAAGCATGAGCACCCGTCTATGGTCGCACTCCTTGCGCGTCCTCGCCGGTGGCGGGCGGTTCGTCGCCGGGGCCGAGCATGCGCACGGCCAGCAGGCACGCGTCGTCTTCCGGGTTGGGGCCGCCGATGTCAGCCAGCAGGCGGTCGAGTCCGGCCTCCAGGTCGCGGGCGGGCACGTCTCTGGCCGCGGCCAGCGCCAGGTCGAGGCCGACGCCGATGTCGCGGGTGCGCCGCTCGACCAGCCCGTCGGTGAACATCAGCAGCAGGTCGCCCGGCAGCAGCTTCGTGGTCGCCAGCTCGTACGGGCGGCCGGAGGTGGCCCCGAGCAGCACGCCCCTGGGCTGGCCGAGCTGGCGGGCCAGCCCGTCGCGCACCAGGATGGGCGCCAGGTTGCCCGCCTGGCTCCAGGCGAACACCCGGGTCTCCGGATCGAGGTGGCCGATGATGGCGGTGGCGGTGGTGTCCTGGAGCTGGTGCAGGACGAGGTCGTTGAGCCAGGCCAGCAGCTTGTGCGCGGGCTGCCCCGTCATGGCCAGGCCGACCAGGGCGTGGCGGAGCTGGGCCATGTGCGCGATCGCGGGCAGGCCGTGGCCGGAGACGTCGCCGATGGCCAGCAGCAGGCGGCCGTCGGGGGCGGGGGCGACCTCGAACCAGTCGCCGCCCAGGCTCGCGGTCTTCTCCGCGGGGACGTAGCGCACCGCGATCCTGGTGTGCGGCAGGTCGAGGCAGCCGGGCGGCTCGGGCAGGATGGCCTCGCGCAGGGCGAGCATGACGTGGCGTTCCTCGGCCGCCTGCTCGCGGGCCTCAAGGAGCTGGCGGCGCGACTCCGAGACCATGCGCTCGGCGCGGCGGCGGCTGGTGATGTCCTGGATGACGCCGTGCAGGCCGACAGGACCGCCGGCCAGCGGTTCGAGCACCACTCGCAGGTCGCGCAGCTCGCCGCCGCGCCGGATGCGGAACTCGGCGTGGACCGCCTCGACGCCCTGCACGGCCGACCACAGGAGCCGGTCGAGCGAGCCGACGTCCGCCGGCTCGACGTGTTCTGCCAGCTCCGGCAGGGCGATCGGGCCGTCGGCAGGGTCGCGGCCGAAGATCACGTAGACCTGGTCGGACCAGATCGTCTCTCCGGTGTGGAGATGCCATTCCGCCCAGCCCATGTTGCCGAGCCGCTGGGCGTGCGCCAGCCGTACGGCGAGCATTTCGGCGTCGCTCTCGTGGCCGAGCAGCTCGGCCGCGCCTATGACGTCGACCATGTCTCACTCTCAAACTGCGGTGGAAATGGACAATTGACCCCACACTACGTGATCAACATTGAACGGAGTGTAGCCATGGGTTCCTGTGTTGTGAGAGCTTTTCGCGGATTTTAGGCGGCGGGCTCCGGGATAGATTGTGGGCTGTGACGTCCTCAGACCTGTATCCCGTGTCCCGTCTGGCCGCCGTGCGAGAGGCCACCGCCAAGGCCGGGCTCGACGCCCTGCTGCTCACTCCTGGCCCCGATCTACGTTACGTGAGCGGCTACGAGGCCAAGCCGCTGGAACGGCTGACGTGCCTGGTGGTGCCGGCGGCGGGCGAGGCGTACATGATGGTGCCGCGCCTGGAGTTGCCCGCCGCCCAGGCGTCGCCCGCCTCGCGGCTGGGGCTGGAGTTCGTGGCATGGGACGAGACCGACGACCCCTACGCGATCGCGGCGGCCCGGCTGGGCCGTGTGGCCAAGGTGGGGCTCGCCGACCGGATGTGGGCCATGTCGTCGCTGCGCTTCCGCCAGGTGCTGCCCGAGGCCGAGCAGGTGCTGGCCGGGAGCGTGCTGCGGGAGCTGCGGATGCGCAAGTCGCCCGCCGAGACGGCGGCGCTGCGCGAAGCGGGGGAGGCGATCGACTCCGTGCACCGGCGGGTGCCCGAACTGCTGCGCGCCGGGCGTACCGAGCGGGAGGTGGGCCGCGACATCGCCGAGGCGATCCTGGCCGCCGGGCACGAGACGGTCGACTTCGTGATCGTCGCCTCAGGCGCCAACGCCGCCAGCCCCCACCACGACGTCTCCGACCGGGTGATCCAGGCGGGCGAGCCTGTCGTGGTCGACATCGGCGGGCAGTTGCACAACGGCTACTGCTCCGACTCCACCCGCACCTACAGCGTCGGCGAGCCGCCCGCCGACTTCGCCGCCTACTACGAGGTGCTGCGACGGGCCCAGGACGCGGCGTGCGCGGCCGTGCGGCCCGGCGTGTCGTGCGAATCCATCGACGCCGTCGCCCGCGACATCATCGCCGAGGCCGGTTACGGCGAGTACTTCATCCACAGGACCGGGCACGGCATCGGCATCGAGACGCACGAGGAGCCCTACATCGTCGCGGGCAACGGCGAGCCGATGGAGCCCGGGTTCGCCTTCTCCGTCGAGCCGGGCATCTACCTGCCGGGCCGCCACGGCGCCAGGATCGAGGACATCGTGGTGTGCGGCGAGAACACGGGCGAGCGGCTGAACAACACCCCGCGCGAACTCGTGGTCATCTGACCGCTGCGGCGACGGGGCCCGCGCCGCTGTCACCCGGCGCCGAAACCGCTCACCGCCGGGACCACACGACGTCCTCGGGGCCGGATCCGGACGGGCTGCTTCGACGAGGACGTGTTCGGCGAACCACGGCCGGCGGCACCGCGCGATCCCCGCTCGGCGCGTCAGACTCCCGCCGGAGCGCCCGGGGCGAGGCGTTCGAGGTGGTGTGCCCGGGGACCGGGCCTTTGAGGTGGAGCGCCTCGGGACTGGGTTCGAGACGGAGCGCCCGGGGACTGGGCGTTTGGGGTGCCTCGGGAGTGGGCGTTCGAGGTGGAACTCCCCGCGACGGGGTGTTTGAGGCGGAACGTCCGGGGGTGAGGCGTTCCATCGAACGCCTGGCGGTGGGGTGTTCGCGATGGGGTGCCGCGCTGCGTTTCCGCCGCCTGTGAGGTGTATCAGTTCAGTACTTCGCCGCTCTGGTGATTGCGAGGGGCGGCGGAGGAGGTTCGCATGTTCGTCGGCAGGACTGCGGAGGTGGCCCTGCTGCGCGCGGAACTGCGCGTGGCGGGCGGGGGCCGTGCCAGGAGGGTGGTCGTCGAAGGGCCGGAGGGGATCGGCAAGAGCGCCCTCGTCCACCACACGCTCGGCGGGGAGGCGGGCGTGCGGGTGCTGGAGGCCAGCGGCGAGGAGAGCGAGCGGCAGCTCAGGCTCGGAGTGTTACGTCAGCTCGCGGCCGAGGTAGCCGGCCCGGCCGAGACCAGGCAGGACCCGTGCGCTGCCGGGCAGGCGCTCTGCGACCTCATCGACGGCATGCAGGCTGATGGGCCCCTGGTCGTGCTGGTCGACGACGCCCAGTGGGCGGACCGGACGTCTCTGCTCGCCCTCGGTTACGTGCTGCGGCGAGTGCGGACAGGGCGCGTGCTCATGCTCTTCGCCTGCCGCGACCTGGCCGACCCGTGGCTGCCGGACGGGCTGCGGCGGCTCCTGACCGGCGACGACACCCTGCGCATCCCCCTGGACGGCCTGACCGCCGCTGACCTGGCCGCACTCGCCACCCCGACCCCCTCACCCGATCCGACCCGCCCGTCCGACCCGCTCCGTTCACCCGATCCGGCCCGCTGGTTCGATGCGGCCCGTTCACTCGATTCGACCCGCTCGTCCGATGCGGCTCGTTGTTCGGATCTGACACGTTCGCCGGATCTGGCCCGGCTGACCGACGCGACTCACTCACCCGACCGGACTCAGTCGTCCGGCCAGGTGCGGTTGTCCGACGGGGCGGGGCCGTCCGAAAGGCCATCGGGCGTGTGCGATCCGGAGCAGCTCGCCGATCGGGTATCCGGGCGGGCCGCCGGTGTGCCGGAGCCGGGTCGGGTCGGTGACCGGGCGCCGGGTTTGCCGGAGCCCGGTCGGATCGCCGAGTGGGCGGCCGGATCGGCGGGGGCGGGACGGGCGGTAGGTGCGTCGGGGGTGGGTTGGGATGGGGGACGGGCGATGGGTGGTTGCGGTGAGTGGGCTGCGGGTGGGTTGTCGGAGGTGGCGGCGGTGCGGTTGCATGCGCACACGCTGGGCAATCCGCTGCACGCCCGTGCCCTCCTGGCCGCCGTGCCCGCCGGGGTTCTGGACGATCCGGGCACGCGGCTGCCCGCCCCCGCCACCTACCTGCGGCCCTTCATGCGCCGCCTCGGCGCGTGCGGCGGCGCGGCCAGGCAGCTCGTGGCGGCCTGCGCCGTCCTCGGCGGACCCTGCCCGCTGCACGTGGCCGCCGCCGTCGCCACCGGCGTGGACGAGCCGCTGAACGCCCTGGAGGAGGCCGTCGCCGCCGGCGTGCTGCGCGAGCTGCCCGGCCGCCTGATCGACTTCCCCGAGCCGCTGGCGCGGGCCGCCGCCTACGACAGTCTCGGCGCGGGCGCCAGGGCGCGCCTGCACCTGGCCGCCTCCCTGCTGGCCGACGACACCGGCACCGCCCTGCGCCACCGGGCCGCCGCCGCGGGCGGCCCCGACGAGGCGCTGGCCGAGGAGCTGGTCGGGTTCGCCGCCAAGGCCGCGCAACACGGGCAGTGGCAGGAGGCGGCCGCCCATCTGGACCTGGCCGCCGGGCTCACGGAGTCGGCGGCGCGGCGCGACGAGCTGCGCACGGCCGTGCTGGAACACGTCCTCGTCGGGGGCGATGTGGTCCGGGCCGCCGAGCTCGCCGCCGCGCGCAACGCCGACCCGCGTCCGGTTCGCCGGTACGTGCTGGGACGGCTCGCGCTGGCGGCAGGACGCTTCGAGGAGGCGTCGGAGCTGCTGGCCGAGGCGTGGGGGCACAGAGAGCCCGGGTTCGCCGCCGACGTGGCCGAGCAGCTCGCCTGGCTGCACCTGGTCACGGGGGACCGGGCGGCGGCGGTGAGCTGGGCCCGCCTGGCGATCGAGCAGCCCATCGAGGGCGCGGTCGCCAGGCCGTACGACGTGCTGGCGCTGGGAGGGGCGCCAGGCGCCGGCGCGCCCTCCGACAGCTTGGCGGCGGCTGTCGGGCACCTGGCGGCGGACGAGGCCGAGCGGGCGGGCGCGGTGCTGCGCAGGGTCGTGGCAAAGGCCGCTGTGCCGCACCACCGGCTGCTGGCCACCGCGCTGCTGGCCGCCGCCGAACACCGCGCCGCCCACTGGGACGGCGCCGCCGCCCCCGCCGAGCACGCCGGCGCGGAGGCGGCCTGGCTCGGCCAGCGGTGGCTGCTGCCGTGCCTGGAGGCGGCGTGCGTGGCGCCGCTGGCGGCCGTGGGCGAGCACGAGCGGGCCCGCGCCCACCTGGCCGCCGCCAGGGACGCCGCCCGCGAGCTCGGCCATGCGCTCGGCGCGCACCAGGCCGACCTGGCCGCGGCGCTGCTCGGCGATGAAAGCGCACCCGCGGGGGACTGGGACGCGTTCGTGCCCGACCCCCGGCCCGGCAGGATCGAGGCGCTGGTCGCCGACGGGCGGCTGGAGGAGGCGGGCAAGACGCTGGCCGCGTTCGACGAGAGCGGGGCGGCGCGGCGCACGGGTCCGCGCGGGCAGGCCGAGCGGATCAGGCTCGACGGGCTCCTGCTTGCCGCCAGGAACGTTCCAAAACAGGCGGAGGAGAGTTTCCGCCGCGCGCTGGCCCTGGTGGAGTCGGGGGTGTGCCCGCTGGAAGAGGCGCGGGTGCTGCTCGACCTCGGCAGGCTCCTGCGCCGCACCGGCCGGCGCAAGGCCGCCGCCGAACAGCTCGCCGCCGCCCGCGCGATCTTCGAACGGCTGGAGGCGCGGCCCCTCGTGGACCGGTGCGCGCACGAGTTGGAGGCGTGCGGGCTGGAGCCGCCCGCCACCGTCCGCCTCGGGCTGACGCCCCAGGAGCTGAGCACCGCCATGCTGGTGGCCGGCGGGCTGACCAACCGCCAGATCGCCCGGGAGCTGCTGATCAGCGTCAAGACCGTCGAGTACCACATCGGCAAGATCTATACCAAGCTCGGCATCGGCTCCCGCGTCGCCCTGGCCGCCAAGCTCGCCACTTTCGGCGAGACCTCCTGATGGGAACCCGAGCTGATGGGAACCCGAGGTGTCGCCGGCAGTCATCTGAGCAGGCCGAACGGCCACAATGGTGATACCTTGATCGATAGTACGTGATCATGAAACAATTCTCCAGAAGGTGTGTATCCGGGGTGTTGGGGGGTCACTCGCCCATGATCCGCGAGCCGATCGAGCGGCCCTAGGGTGCACGGCGACGAGCTGGATGAGGCGTTCGAGCTCGGCACGACGTGCGCACTGGCCGCCGAGTGCCGCAGGGACCTGCGTCACTGCGCCCAGATGTACGGCGGGTTGTTCCCGCAGGCCGCCTTCACCGCCGACACCTACACCGCCCTCACCCTGGGCACGGCCTTCAGCGCCCCCTGGGCCACCGCTCCCCGGCTGAAAGTGCTCAACAGGTGCGCGTTGTGGGTGCTGGCCCTGGACCGGCTCGTCGACCACACCGCCACCACCCGCGAGCAGGTCGACCGCCTCACCCGCGAATGCCTGTCGGTCGCCGACGGCGCCGTGCCCCGCGCGGCGCTCACCCGTTTCCTGGCCGACCTGCGCGATGAGCTGGCCACGGTCGAGGAGTTCGAGAACGCGTGGTGGCTCTGGCGCGACCAGCTCGCCAGGATGCTGGACGGCATGGCCAGGGCATGGGTATGGCGCGACACGCGGGAGGCGCCCACGCTGGCCCGCTACCTCGACAACGCCGACAGCCGCGGCTCGTCCTTCGTGGACCTGTCCCACTGGATCTACACGGCCGACGACTGGGCCAGGGCGCACCTGGAGGAGTTGCGGGCCGTCAGCAGGCACGTGCAGCGGTATCTGCACCTGCTCGGCGACGTCGCCTCCTATCGCAAGGACGTGAGCTGGGGCGACCTGAACGTGCTGACGCTCGGTGTCAGCCGCGCCGAGGTCGCCGGCGCGATGGACGAGCTGGCCCGCGAGGCCGCCCACCTGATCGAGCCGGTCTGCCAGAAGAGCCCCCGCGCGGCGGCCTACCTGCGACGACAGATGGGATTCCACGCCGGGTTCAACGGGATTTCCGGCTAGCTCCGGCTACGATTAAGGGCCCTGTCGGAAATCATGACAAACCATCTTGACTCTTGCTGTGTCAGGCAAGCGAATAACAGAGCTAGAGACCACAAACCGTGACATTTGGTTTCTTGTAAATAGTTGCGGCTTGAGTGGAAAATGTGGCGTTGCTAGGGTGTCTCGATGCCAGGCATGTGGATCGATCTCCTCAACGCGCCTTGACAGGTACCACTGACCACGGCACCTCTGGGGTGGGGTTGTACATGCGCGGGATATGTACGGGCGGTGCTGGATGGAATTCGGTCGCTCAGACCATTGGCGGCTGCCGACGGCGATCAAGATCTTGGTCGCCGGGGGTTTCGGCGCGGGCAAGACCACCATGGTGAGTGCCGTCTCAGAGACCAAACCTCTGCGCACGGAAGAGGCGCTCACCCAGGTCGGCACGCACATCGACGACTTATCCGGCGTCGAGCGCAAGCTGACCACGACGGTGGCCATGGACTTCGGCCGGATCACGATCCGCAACGACTACATGCTGTACCTGTTCGGCACGCCGGGTCAGGAACGGTTCTGGTTCGTCTGGGACGAGCTGGCCATGGGCGCTCTGGGCGCCGTGGTGCTGGCCGACACCAGACGCCTGGACGACTGTTTCCCGGCCGTCGACTACTTCGAAAAGCGCGACCAGCCGTTCATCGTGGCGCTCAACGCCTTCGACGGCATCATGCCCTTCACCGTCGGCGAGGTGCGCTCGGCGATCGGCCTGGAGCCGGACATCCCCATCGTGCGCTGCGACGCCCGCCGGCCCGACTCGGGCCGGGAGGTGCTCATCACGCTCGTGGAGCACGCGATCAGCAGAGGCGTCACCCCGGTCGGGACCATGTCGTGACGGCGACCGGCTACCTTTGACCGATGGAGGAGATCGACCGCCGGATCGTCACGCTGCTGGCGCAAGACGGCCGCATGAGTTTCACCGACCTGGCCAGGGAGACCGGGCTCTCGGTTTCAGCGGTGCACCAGCGCGTGCGGCGGCTGGAGAAACGCGGGGTCGTCCGCGGATACGCCGCGATCATCGATCATGACGCGGTCGGGCTGCCGTTGACCGCGTTCGTGTCGATCAAGCCGATCGATCCCGCCGCGCCTGACGACGCCCCCGACCGGCTGTCCCACCTGCGGGCCATCGAGGCCTGCCACAGCGTGGCCGGCGACGAGAGCTACATCCTCAAGGTGCGTGTGGCCTCGCCGGTGGCGCTGGAGGACCTGCTGCAGCAGATCCGCGCCTCGGCCAACGTCTCCACACGCACCACGGTCGTGCTGAGCACCCCCTACGAGCACCGCGTCCCCCACCTGGCGGGCGAGCCCGACCCCGCCCCCGACATCACCCAGGACTGACCCCTCACCACGACTGCCCGCTGTTCCCCACCCCGCCGTACTTCGGCGGGGTCTTTGGGGCGCAGGACTGACCCCTCAGCACGGTTGTTCTTCACCCCGCCGTACTTCGGCGGGGTCTTTGGGGAGGGGCGGGTGTGACGTCGATAGGTGGGCGGTCCTGTGTGGGGAAGCGGTGGGTGTGGCGTCGGCAGGCGGGCGATACGTTACGGAGCAGCGCGGCCCTCAGCGGGCTCAGGGAGGCGCCGATGGGTCGTAGTGGGCACGGAGCCGGGCCTTGGCCGACTCCGGCGCCCTGAGGCGTTCCAGGCCCAGCAGGGCGGCGCCCAGCACCGGCGGCACGTCGCAGACCACGAGCTTGGCCCGCGGCGCCCGCAGCGCGAACCCCGCGTCCAGCAGCGACGTCAGCAGCGGGTCCCTGGCCGTCAGCAGTCCGCCGCCCAGCACCACCTCCGACGGCGTCTCCAGCAGCCCGAGCCGCCGCAGGCACACCTCGGCCAGCACCGTCACCTCCTCGGCCTGCCGCTCGACCAGCGCCCTGGCCACCGCGTCGCCGTCACCGGCCGCCGCCAGCACCCCCGGGGCCAGCTCGTGCAGCCGCTCCTCGTCCAGCCGCCCGAAGTGCACCTCCAGCACCAGTTCCTCCACCGTCGCCGTGCCGAAGTGGGAGGTGACCAGGCCTGTCAGGGCGGTCGGAGCGCCGCGGCCGTCCTCGGCGCGGGCCGCGTGCCACAGCGCCTCCTCCGCCAGCCCCTGGCCGCCGCCCCAGTCGCCGCTGAGGCGGCCCAGGGCGGGGAAGCGGGCGACGGCGCCGGTGGGGGAGACGCCGACCGCGTTGATGCCGGCCCCGCACACCACCGCCACACCCCACGCCGCCGACGCGCCCGCGCGCAGCAGCGCGAAGGTGTCGTTGCGGACGACGACGTCACCGCAGAAGCTCCGCGCCGCGAACTCCCCGGCCAGCGCCTCCTCCTCCATGGGCAGATCCGCGCCCGCCAGGCAGGCCGACACGTGGTCGAACACGCCGCCGGACGGCAGCGCCCGCTCGACCACGTCCACGGCCGCGGCCGCCCCGTCCCGCTGCGGCGCGAACGCCCCCGAGCGGCCCGTGGCGAGCACCTCGCCGTCCTCCGAGACCACCGCCAGGTCGGTCTTGCTGTTGCCGCCGTCGACGGCCAGCACGAGCCTGGCGCGCCTCACCGGCCCACCGCCCACGGCAGGTGGGCGTGGTTGGCCCGCAGCAGCAGCTCCGCCAGCTCCTGCGCGGTCTCGTCCTGCCCGATCAGCGGATGGGCCAGCAGCGCGTCGCGCACCCGGTCCGCTCCGCCGTGCAGGGCCGCCTCCAGGGCGAGGCTCTC
The DNA here is from genome assembly GCF_042650645.1 of Nonomuraea purpurea. Taxonomy (NCBI): domain Bacteria; kingdom Bacillati; phylum Actinomycetota; class Actinomycetes; order Streptosporangiales; family Streptosporangiaceae; genus Nonomuraea; species Nonomuraea purpurea. Next base: position 220,417 of record NZ_JBHSBI010000003.1, on the reverse strand, counting down.
GTACGCCGACACGTGCGCGATCAGCCCCGCGAACAGCGGCTCCACGGTGGGCACCGGCAGCGGCACGGCCCCGCCCGCCCCCACGGCCGCAGGGACCTCGATCACCGCCTCGTCCGGCAGGAACGGCAGCGTGCCCGCGTTGCGCACGTTCACGATCTGGGCGTCGCCCCGGTCACCGAGCAGCGAGGCGACCAGCGCGACGGCCGCCTCGGAGTAGAACGCCCCGCCCCGCCGCGACAGCAGCTCCGGCTTGGTCACCACGGCCGGGTCGGCGTACAGCTCCAGCAACCGCGCCTCCATCGCCGCCACCTGCGCCGCCCGCGAGGGCTGCGAGCGCTGCTCGCGCACCACCGCGTCGTGGGCGTAGAAGTAGCGCAGGTAGTAGGAGGGCACCGCGCCGAGCCGCCGCAGCAGGCCGGGGCGCAGGCCGAGGCTGTCGGCGATCTCCTGGCCGTGCGCGGCCAGCAGGGCGGGCAGGACGTCCTCGCCGTCGAGGCAGACCGAGCGCTCCCAGGTCAGGTGGTTCAGCCCGACGTGGCCGAGCGCGACCCGGCCGGGATCGACGTCGAGCCAGGCGGCGAATCGGCGCTGGAAGCCGATCGCCACGTTGCACAGTCCGATCGCGCGGTGGCCGGCGTCCAGCAGCGCCCTGGTGACGATGCCGACGGGGTTGGTGAAGTCGACGATCCACGCGTGCGGCGCGACCGAGCGTACGGCCGAGGCGATCTCCAGCACGACCGGCACCGTGCGCAGCGCCTTGGCCAGCCCGCCCGCGCCCGTCGTCTCCTGCCCCACGCAGCCGCAGCGCAGGGGCAGCGTCTCATCCACCTCGCGGGCCGCCTGCCCGCCCACTCTGAGCTGGAACAGCACCGCCCGCGCCCCCTCGGCGCCCTCGGCCACCGAGGAGGTGGCCAGCACCCGCGCCGGATGCCCGGCGTGGGCCAGCATCCGCCGCGAGATGCCCGCGACCAGTTCCAGGCGCTTTGCGTCGGGGTCGATCAGGGCGATCTCCGACACCGGCAGCTCCTCGCGCAGCCGGGCGATCCCGTCGATCAGCTCCGGCGTGTACGTCGAGCCGCCCCCGACCACGGCCAGTTTCAACCCTTCACCCCCGTCAAAGTCACGCCCTCGATGAACACCCTCTGGGCGAAGAAGAACACGATGATCACCGGGGCCGTCACCAGGAGCGTGGCGGCCATGGTGAGGTTCCACTGCACGCTGTGGAAGGCCTTGAAGGTGGCCAGGCCCAGCGAGAGCGTCAGGTGGTCCTGCTCGACGCCGGCGTACAGCAGCGGCCCGTAGTAGTCGTTCCAGCAGTAGAAGAACTGGAACAGCGCCACGGCCGCCACGGCGGGGCGGGCCATCGGCAGGATCACCCGCAGCAGCGTGCGCAGGTCGGAGCAGCCGTCCACCTTCGCCGCGTCGGTGTAGTCGCGCGGGATCGTGACCAGGAACTGGCGCAGCAGGAAGATGGAGAAGGCGTCGCCGAGCAGCAGCGGCAGGATCAGCGGCCACAGGCTGTCGGTCAGCCCCAGCCGCGCCCACACCAGGTAGATCGGCACCGCGATGACCTGCGGCGGGAGCATCATGGCGGTGATCACCAGCAGGAACGCGAGCCGCCGGCCGCGAAAGCGGAACCTGGCCAGCGCGTAGGCCACCGGCACCGACGACACCACGGTGAACAGCGTGCCGAGCAGCGCGTACATGAGCGTGTTGGCCGTCCACCGCAGCAGCATCGACTTCTCGAAGACCTCGGCGAAGTTCTCCCAGTTCCAGGAGCGCGGCCACAGCTCGCTGGTCAGCGCCTGCTGGTCGGTCATCAGCGCGGTGAGCGCGATGAACACCACGGGTGCCAGGAACATCAGCGCCAGCGCGATGGCCAGCGCGTGGGTGGCGATCCACACCAGGACGCGCCTCCTGCGGGCCCGCACGCTCTCGCGGGCGGTGACGGCGGCGCTCATGAGGGGTCCTCCGCCCGCCGGAACTGGCGCAGCAGGATCAACGTGAAGATCATCGAGGTGGCGAACAGCAGCAGCGCGAGCACGCAGGCGTAACCCATGCTGTAGTCGCGGAAGCCGGCCTGGAAGAGCCACTGCGGCAGCGTGAGCAGCGACTCCTCCGGATAGCCCGGCGTGAACGAGCTGCCGGCGGAGTCGGTCGCGCCCGAGGCGACCCGGGAGGCGATCATCGCCTGCGTGAAGTACTGCAGGGCGTAGATGACGTTCGTGACCAGGGAGAACATCAGCACCGGGGAGATCATCGGCAGCGTCACGCTGCGGAAGCGCCGCCACGGGCCCGCGCCGTCGATGGCCGCCGCCTCGTACAGGTGTCTGGGCACGTCGAGCAGCGCCGCCATGAAGATCACGACGAGCTGGCCGCAGCCCCACAGCGACAGCAGCGTCAGGCTCGGCTTGGACCAGGCCGGGTCGCCGAACCAGTCGGGTCCCGTGATCCCGAACAGGGCGAGGAACTGGTTCCACGGCCCCGTGGCCGGGTTCATCAGGAACACGAACGTGATCGTGCCCGCCGCCAGCGGCACCAGCGAGGGCAGGTAGAAGATCGTCCGGAACAGGCTCGCCCCGGCCTTCAGCCTGACCACCAGTTGCGCGAGCGCCAGGGAGAACAGCACGGTCGCCGGGACCATGACGAGCACCAGCCAGAGCGTGTTGCGCGCCGAGGTGGCCACCCGGGGGTCCCGCAGGAGGTAGCGGTAGTTGTCCAGGCCGACGAACTCGAGGGTGTACATGTCGTAGCGGTGGAAGGAGAAGTACACCGTGGACAGCAGCGGGTAGACGAAGAAGATCGACACGCCGGCGATCCACGGGGACAACCACACCAGGGCGCGCAGGCCCTCGTTGCGCCGCCACACGTGGGTGAGGGCGGCCACCTCAGCCTCCGGACAGCTTCAGCTTGTCGTTGATGAGCTTGTCGACGCCTTTGAGCCCGGCGTCGAGGTCAGGGGCGGAGCCTTTCTCCCATTTGGCCATGAAGGCGGCCATGGCCTCCTGGTTGAAGACGCTGTTCACGCTGGCAGGGAGGGTCGAGGTCTTCGGATGGGCAAAGATATCCAGAAATGTCTGGAAATTTGCGTTTTTACTGAGCTTGGGCGACTCCATCGACGCCTTCGTCGTCGGGACGTTGCGCAGCGCGTTCGACAGCGTCACCAGCGAATCGGTGTCCGTGCTCAGGTGCTTGACCAGCTCCCACGCCTGCTGCGGGTGCTTGGCGCCCTTCGGCACCCCGATCACGGTGCCGGCGGTGAAACCGCTGCCGTACAGGTCGGGGCGGTCGTCGGCGACCGGCAGGGGAGCGGTGCCGTAGTCGAGGCCCTTGGCCTCGCCCGCGATCATGGCGTTGCGCCACTCGCCGTCGAGGATCATCGCGACCTTGCCCTTGAAGAACGGGTGCTCGGCGCTCCACTCGTCGCCCAGACCCTTGCGGAAGCGCTCCAGCTTGTCGTGCCCGTACCAGTCGATGAGCTCCTTCTGCCAGGTCAGCAGCCGCTTCCAGGCCGGGTCGGAGCCGATGGCCGAGGTGCCGTCGTCGTTGTACCACGTCGCACCCACCATGGGGCCGAGGTGACTGGGGCTGTTCTCGTAGTACTGGACGCTGGGGATGAAACCCGCCACCTTGATCTCGCCTTTCGCGTCGCGGACCGTGAGCTTCTTGGTCAGCGCGGTCAGCTCGCTCAGCGTCCTGGGCGGTTGCTCCCCCTTCATCAGGGCCTTGTTGTAGTAGAGCCCGTACGCGTCCGCCAGCAGCGGCAGCGTGCACTGCCTGCCTTCGAACCGCGTGTAGGCGCGCGCGACCTCCGGCAGCACCGACAGGTCGATCCCGTCCTGCTCGATCACCGGGGTGAGGTCCTGGAACGATCCCGACCTGCACCATTGTGCGACGTTGTCCGTGGTGAACGAGGCCGCCACGTCGGGCGCCTTGCCGCCGCGGATGGCCTGGGTGATCTGGTCGTCCTGCACGCCCTTGGTGGCCTTGACGGTGATCTGCGCGAACTTGGTGTTGAAAGAGGCGATGGCCTCCTCGAACGCCTTGACCTCGGCGTCGGTGGAGAAGCCGTGCCACAGCTCCAGCGTGGCGGCCGGCAGGGCCTGTGAGGCCGACCCCGACGGGCGCGGCTGGGCGCCGAGCGAGGGCGCGGCCTGACGGCCCGCGGTGCAGGCGGTGCAGGCGCTCACCGCGACAACCGCGGCGACCGCCAAGGGGACCAAGCGCACGGGGGGTGCCTCCGATCAAGAGGGAACGGTTGAGCTGAACACCTCGTCACGCACGGTGTCGAGGGCGAGGTCGAGCGCGCCGGCCAGGACGGGGTTGCCCTCGACGCTCGACAGGCGGACGTGGGGACGCGGGATGGTGAGCGCGTGCAGCTCGTGCTCGACCAGCTCGCGCAGGGTCTCGCCGCCCGGCAGCACCACGCCGCCGGTCAGCACGATCAGTCCAGGGTCGACGACCATGTAGACGGCCGCCAGGCCCACGGCCAGGCGGGCGGCGATGTCGCGCAGCCCGGCCCTGGCGTCGTCGGCCTTCTGGCCGTCGCCCTCGGCCGCCCGCACGGCGCCGGCGACGGCCTGACGGAAGTCGGCGCCGCGCACCCCGTACGAGCGCAGCAGCTTCAGCACCGCCGGGCCGCCGGTGAGCGCCTGGTAGCCGTGGTTGGCGTAGCGCCCGCACTCGCGGGCCGTCGGCGCGCCCGGGGTCGGCATGTAGCCCACCTCGCCCGCGCCGCCGGTCGCGCCCCGGTGCATCCGCCCGCCGAGCACGAGGGCCGAGCCGATGCCCTCGTCCGCCCACAGCAGCACGAAGTCGGGGTGACCCTTGGCCGCCCCGTGCGCCTGCTCGGCCAGGGCGACGAGGTTGACGTTGTTCTCCACGTCCACGGGCACGCCCAGCCCGGCGCTGAGCGTGGGGACCAGGTCGGGGATGCGCCAGCCCGGCACGTCCTTGGCCGCGGCGTAGCCGAGCCTGCCGGTGGACGGGTCGATCGCGGCCTGCACGCCGATCACGACCCGGCGCAGCTTGTCGGGCGGGTTCGCGCCCTCGATCGCCGCGTTGAGGCGGTCGACCAGCTCGCCGTGCGGCCGGCGTGGCGTCGGCAGCGTGTGCTCGCCCACGACCGTGCCGGTGAGGTCGGCCACCTTGGCCTCGATCCGGTCGGGGGTGACGTCGAGCGCGCCCACGTACGCCGCCGCGGGGTTGATCCGGTAGACCTCCGCCGTGCGGCCCGGCAGGCCCTCCCTGATGCCGTCGAGCACGACCAGCCCCGCCTCCTGCAGCCGGGACAGGAGCTGGGACGCGGTCGGCTTGGACAATCCGGTCAGGGCCCCGATCTCGGGGCGGGTCAGCGGCCCGCGTTCCAGAAGGGCCCGCAAAGCGGCGCGATCATTGATGGCGCGTAGCAGACTGGGGGTCCCGGGAACCGGACCGCTCACGGCAACTCCTTCATGTGAGTTAGGAAACTTTCCTAACTGCGACGAACATAAGAAGGTGCCCGCGCGATGGTCAAGAGCCGAGACGAAGACGTAACCGAAAGGGGGTTAACGGGAAAGAGATGGGAGTGCCTCGACGGGCATGCTAATGTCGTCGTTTGTCGTAACAACAAGCAGAATGGCCCGGAGTGTCCCATTAACCACATTAATGGTCAGGCGGCAACTCGTCAAACAGAGCTCGCGAAAGAGCAGTCGTACGTCACCGCACTGTACGACAGGCTCGACCAGCTCCGCGAGCGCACCCAGCGGCAGCTCAAAGAAGTGCTGGCCACGGGCGCCGTCGGTACGATGCAGAACAGGTCGGAGCGCGACACGTTCGCCGACATGTACGCCTCCAGACTCGCCCGGCTCTGGGCGGTCGAGCGCGGCCTGGTTTTCGGTCGTCTGGACCACCTCGACGAAGGCCGGCTCTACATCGGCAAGCTCGGCCTCACCGACGACGAGCAGCTGCGCCTGCTCATCGACTGGCGCGCCCCCGTGGCGCAGCCGTTCTACCGCGCCACCCCGGCCGTCTCGATGGGCGTGACCAGGCGCCGTCACCTGCAGACCAAGGGCCGCGCGGTGGTCGGCGTGGACGACGACCTGCTCGACCTCGACTCGCTCACCGACGACGACCGCGCCACGCTCAACGGCGAGGCCGCGCTGCTGGCCGCGCTCGACGAGCGCCGCACGGGCCGCATGCGCGACATCGTGGCCACCATCCAGTCAGAACAGGACCGCGTCATCCGCAGCGACCTGGGCGGCGTCCTGGTCGTGCAGGGCGGGCCCGGCACCGGCAAGACCGTCGTGGCCCTCCACCGCGCCGCCTACCTGCTGTACACCCACAGGGAGCGCCTGGAGCGCCGCGGCGTGCTCATCCTCGGCCCCAACCTGACGTTCCTGCGCTACATCGAGCAGGTCCTGCCCTCGCTGGGCGAGACCGACGTGCTGCTGTCCACGGTCGGCGAGCTCTACCCCGGCGTGACCGCCACCGCCAGGGAACGCCCCGAGGTCGCCGCGCTCAAGGGCGACCCGCGCATGGCCGAGGTGATCGCCAGGGCCGTACGCGACCGGCAGAAGGTGCCGCGCAAGCCCATCGAGCTCACGATCGGCCGCCTCACGCTCACCGTCGACCGCTCCATGCTGGAGGCCGCCAGGAACAAGGCCACCCGCGCGCGCCGCCCGCACAACCAGGCCCGCGCCGTGTTCGTCAGGTCGCTGCTGAACGCCCTGGCCAGGCAGCAGGCCCGCAAGATCGGCAAGGGGCTCATCGACGAGGAGGAGCTGGCCGACCTGCGCGAGGAGCTGCGCACCGAGCCGGTGGTCAAGTCGGCGCTCAACCGGCTGTGGCCGTACCTGACCCCGCAGCGCCTGCTGCTCGGCCTCTACGGCTCCCCGGAACGCCTCGGCTACGCCGCCTCCGACCTGACCCCGCACGAGCGCGCCCTGCTGCGCCGCGACGGCGGCCCGTGGACAGAGTCGGACGTTCCGCTGCTCGACGAGGCAGCCGAACTCCTCGGCGAGATCGACGAGCAGGTGCTGCGGGCCAGCGCCCTGCAGGCCGAGGAGGAGCTGGCCGCCGCCCGCCAGGCCGAGGAGCGCGAACGCGAGGCCGAGCTCTCCTACGCCCGCGAGGTGCTGGAGCTGACGGGCCTGTCGGACGTCATGGAGGCCGAGCGCCTGGCCGAACGCCAGCGCGGCGATGGCCCCTACCTCACCACCGCAGAACGGGCCGCCGCCGACCGCACCTGGGCCTACGGGCACGTGATCGTGGACGAGGCGCAGGAGTTGTCGCCGATGGCCTGGCGGGCGGTGATGCGGCGCTGCCCGACGCGTTCCATGACGATCGTCGGCGACATCGCCCAGACCGGGTCCGCGGCAGGAGCGCGGTCGTGGGAGGAGGTGCTCGACCCGTACGTGGCAGGGCGCTGGCGTCAGGAACGGCTGACCGTCAACTACCGCACGCCCGTCGAGCTGATGGCGCTGGCCGCCCGCGTCCTGGCCACCATCGACCCCGCTCTTCAGGCGCCCGCCTCGGTGCGCGAACTGGGCGTCGAGCCCTGGTCGGCGCCGCTTTCGGCCCTGGGCGAGCTGGCCAAGGAGGAGGTCGGAGAAGGCGGGAAGATCGCCGTCGTGGTGCCCGACGAACTGCTGTCCACGCTCGGCGACCACGTCGTCTCCGTGGTGGAGGGGGCCGTCGTGGTCGCCCCGGGGGACGGGCGGGCCAGGGGAGCGGCCGCCCTGGACGCGCCGGTGGCCGTGATGGGGGTGACGGACGCCAAAGGGCTCGAATTCGACTCGGTCATCGTGGCCGAGCCCGACCTCATCGCCGCCCAGTCGCCACGAGGGCCGAGCGACCTGTATGTTGCTCTTACCCGCGCCACACAACGGCTCGGGGTCGTACACGAGCGGCCGCTGTCGCAGGCCCTCCGGGGCTTGCCAAGCCGCTCGCAGGCACCGGCAAATGGGCTTTGATCCGTTTACCTCACATGTCCTACCTGCGAAAACTTGATGTTTCTGCTGATCGGGACACGGTTGACATCTGAGGTGGAGTCGGTAGTTTGCTGCGCAGTCCAGCACGGGACTTGGCCGGTTGGCCGTCTCTGACATCGTCGGATCCTGCGTCCGTGACGGAGCGTGACTCCGTCCACACAGCCAGGTGCAGGGCCGTCGGTCCGTCGAGTCGGGGCACCCCAACCGGGCGGGGGGTTGGACCCGGGACGGGCCCGGGAGCCCAGTAGACAACGGAATTCCGAGCTCGCCGCCGACGAGACGGGTCCGGTCCGAAGGGTTTCCGGGCCCTCTTCCCGCTCTCGTGCGCCGGACCGCCAGTGCGTCGGGTGATCCCGCGGGTCGCGGGATCACCCTGTCGCCCCTTTCCTCGTCTTCTCGTGCCGCGTTGGCCCTGAGCGCCGTCGTGGGGCGGTAGCGTTTCCGCAAGCAGGCGTGCGAATTCTTGGCGAGGAGATCCCGGAGTGGTTCAGGACCGAACGAGCCTTCCGCCCACCGCCGGGCCCGATCCGGCCCGGGCCGGCGGCCCTGCCACGCCTCCCACCTCGGACCCGTCCACCTCGCCGGAAGGCCCTGGGGCGCCCGCTCCGGAGCCGGAGGCGTCCACTGGGGACGGCACGCCCGCTTCCGACACGCCCGCCTTCCCCGGCTCGCCCGATACCGAGGGTCAGTTCGCCGCTGAGCCTGGCCCGATGTCTGGGTCTGAGTCCCGGACCGCCGCTGATGGCGCTGAATCCGCCATGAAGGAACCAACCCTGTCCGAGGATCGGCCCGTGTCTGGGGCCGCGCCCCGAGGGACCGCAGGGGGGCCGAAGGCCGGTGGGGCGGGGCGGGAGCCGGGGTGGGTGCTGCTGGCCAGGGTCGTGGCGGCCGTGGCCGGCGGGTTGGCGTTGTACGCCGCCTTCCCCTCACTCAACTGGTGGCTGTGCGCCCCCCTGGGCATAGCGCTGATCGTCGCCTCCCTTTACGGCGCCCGCCCCCGGCGCGCAGCCTGGCTCGGCTACCTGGGCGCCGCGGTGTTCCTGTTTCCCACCCTGGCCTGGGTCCGCACGATCGGCGACGACGTCTGGCTGATGCTGGTCGCCATCGAGAGCGTGTTCTACGCCGCCATGGCCGCTCTGGTGGCGCTGGTGTTCAGGTTGCCGTGGTGGCCGTTGTGGTTCGGCGGGCTTTGGGTGGCGATGGAGTGGGCGCGCAGTCTGATCCCCATCGGCGGGTTCCCGTGGGCGCGGGTGGCGTTCAGTCAGGGGGAGTCGCTGTTCACCTCGTACGCGGCTCTCGGCGGCGCGCCGCTGGTGTCGTTCGCGGTCGCCCTGTGCGGTGCGCTGCTCGCCCACGCGTGCCTCGGAAGGCGGCGGCCACCTCTGCGCAGGGCGGTGCCGGTGGCGCTGGCGCTGGCGGTGCCCGTGTTGAGCTTCGCGGTGCCCAGGCCGGGCGACGAGGGCCGTACGGTCAACGTCGGGATCGTGCAGGGGAACGTCCCGGGCCGGGGCATGTACGTCCTGGGCGACGAACCCGCCGTTGTCCTGAAAAATCATTCGAATGAGACGAAACGCCTCGCCCAGGCCGCACGGGACGGCAAACTCCCTAAGCCCGACATTGTCGTCCTGCCGGAGAACTCCACTGACATCGACCCCTACCGGGACGAGTTCGCGCGAGAGATCATCCACGACTCCGTCAGGGACGTCGGCGTGCCCACGCTCATCGGCGCCGTCGTCGCGATCGGCGAGACGGAACGCGCCACCCGCAGCCTGGTCTGGGACCCGGTCACCGGCGCGGGAGACTACTACGACAAGCAGAACCTGGTGCCGTTCGGGGAGTACACGCCGTTCAAGGAGCTCGTGCTGGCGCTGTGGGAGCGGGCCAGTCTGGTCGGCAGGCAGTCGGTGCCTGGCGACAAACCGGGCGACCTGAAGATGGGGCCGGTCACGATCGGGGCGGTCAACTGCTACGAGGTGGCCTACGACTCCACCGTGCGCGGTACCGTCCGAGCCGGAGGCACCCCGCTCGTCGTCCAGGCCAACAACGCCAGCTACGCCCAGTCCGACCTGCCGACCCAGCAACTGGCCATGTACAAGCTGCGCGCGGTCGAGCACAACCGGGCCGTCGTGGCCGCCGCCACCACGGGCATCTCCGCCTACGTCACGCCTGACGGTAAGGTCTCCTGGCAGACGCGCGAACTGGTGGCGGACATGAACGTGGTCAAAGTGCCCGTACGCACGCAAGAAACACTCGCCACAAAGGTGGGCGCATTGCCTGAATGGGCATTGATGGTGATGGGAGCCGCAGCCGCCGGATTCGCCGCTTGGCGTGGCAGAAGGCGAGGCGACCGGATGAGGAACGAGTGAAGATGGAGACTCTCGGCCGGGTGCTCGTCGTCGTACCGACCTACAACGAGCGCGACAACCTGCCCACGATCGTCGAGCGGGTTCGGGCGGCCGTGCCGGAGGCCCACGTACTGGTCGCCGACGACAACAGCCCCGACGGCACCGGCCAGGTCGCCGACGAACTCGCCGCCGCCGACGAACAGGTGCACGTCCTGCACCGCCCCGGCAAGCAAGGGCTCGGCGCGGCCTACATCGCCGGGTTCAGATGGGGGCTGGGCGAGGGCTACGACGTCCTCGTCGAGATGGACGCCGACGGCTCGCACCAGCCAGAGGAACTGCCCAAGCTGCTCGAAGCGCTGGCCGACGGCGCCGACCTGGCGATCGGCTCGCGCTACGTGCCCGGAGGCAAGGTGGTCAACTGGCCGCACCGGCGCGAAATGCTGTCCAAGGGCGCCAACATCTACACCCGGGTCATGCTCGGCCTGCCCGTACGCGACGCCACCGCCGGCTTTCGCGCCTACCGCGCCGCCACGCTGGAGAAGGTGGGGCTGTCGGGCGTGGAGTCGCAGGGCTACTGCTTCCAGGTCGACCTCACGCTCCGTACGTCCCGGCACGGGTTCCGGGTGGTGGAGGTGCCGATCACGTTCGTGGAACGGACGGTGGGCAAGAGCAAGATGAGCGGGAAGGTCATGTCGGAGGCGCTGTGGCGGATCGGCCTGTGGGGCGTCACGGGCCTGCCCAAACGCCTTCGCGGGGACGGCTCCGGCGGCGACGCCCGCTCCTGACCGCCCGGAGCGGCCCTGCCTCTATGGGTTGATTTCCTTCACCTGGGGCGGCCCGCTCGCAAAGGTGTCCGTCAGGGAGTGCTCGCGCCTGACCCTGCTCACGAGCAGCCAATCCAGCAAGATCACCTACAGCCGGAACGCTTTGCGTCCGTCAGGCGTTGTTCGTGCTGTACGCGCTTGTGCGGAATCGAGGAAACGATGCGGCTGCTGCTCTTCCTGGCCTTCCTGGTCGTCCCCGTCCTGGAGATCTGGATCTTGTTCCAGGTCGGCTCGGCGATCGGCGGGCTCGCGACCGTGGGCCTGCTCATCGCCGGCAGCCTGCTGGGGGCCTGGCTGATGCGCCGCGAGGGCCGCAGGGCCTGGCGGGTGCTGCAGAACACGCTGCAGTCCGGCGGGATGCCCGACGACCGCGAGCTGGCCGGCAACATCGTGGTCCTGGCGGGCGGCGCGCTGCTGCTGGTCCCCGGGTTCCTCACGGACGTGGTCGGGTTGCTGTGCATCGTGCCGTTCACCCGGCCGCTGATGCGCCGCCTGGGGGCGTGGTTCTTCGAGCGCAGGATCAAGCGGCTCGCGGCGACTTCGCCGTACGCGAACCTCTACCCGACCCACCAGGAACCGGGACCGACGCCGAACGGCGGCCGGGTGGTGCACGGCGAGGTCATCCGGGAAGATCGAGAGTAGTCTCGTCCGCACGGAGCGTTCGGTCGGAACGCTCCGCTGAGCCCGAATTCCCCGGCGCCCGAGAAGCGCTCAGGCCGGCCTGGCAGCGGCCGTCCGCCGTCATGAACACGGCCACGGCCGAAGCACCGTTGCGATGAGAACGAGCCGTCTGCGCTGGGATGAAATTAAACCCCTGGATAGTTGGCTTTTTGGCCAACAAAGAGGATCTTGACGGGCCTGATCACCTAGTGATCAGATCTCTTTGTCCGGCCATCAAGATCTCCACGCGCAACGCCGACGGAGCCCGCTACGGCGCGCCTTCCCGCGGGTCCCTGTCGGCTGGCCGGCCTTCACCACGAGCTCGTGCGCACTGTTGCCCGACGCGCTGCCTGAAAGGAACGTCGCCTTGCTCCACGAGTACGTCAAGCATGCCGCAGCGGCGGCTGCGCGCCTCACCGGATCCGCGTCCTCCAGAATCGCCGCCGTGCTCATCAGCGTGGTCGCCGTGCTGGCCCCTGCGCAGGCCTCCGCTGCCGCGCCCGACTACGACGGCATCTATCCCAACGACAGATACCGGCCGAAGTGCGCGGATCTCGGAGGGAACCCGACCAGCGCTGCCACTGTGTGCCTCACCGACAACAGCGACCTGTGGTATTACGCCGACTCTTCGGGATTTGGAAAGCTGGAAGATCTCGACAAGCTGAAACTCGGCGAGATGCTGTACGACCAGTACGACCCCACCAACCTCCAGGTCCAGTACGACTACAGCCCGGTCTTCTCGGGCGGCGGTGAGACCGACATCGTCTATCAGGAGGACAGCAAGGATCTCGACGGCGCCATCGGCGTGGCGTGGTGCAACGACCGGGTCAACGGCAACGACTGGCGGTGCGACCAGACCTACGTCCGCATCAAGGGCCACGGCTACTACCAGAAGAACGGCGTCACCTGCCACGAGACCGGCCATGTGGTGGGCCTCCTGCACGGCTTCGACACCGATCCCGAGATCCACTACCAGGACAGTCGCCTGGGGTGCATGGTGACCGGCATGATCCCCCCGGGCTCGCTCGGGAGCAACAACCGGCAGTTCATCAACGAGGTCTACTGAGCCCGCTGGAGGAGCATCCATGAACCGCATTTCCAAGATCTCGCTCTCGGCGCTGGCGGGCGCGGTGGTCCTGGCCGGCGGGGTCTTCATCCCAAGCGTGATGGCCGCCGGTTCCCCCCAGGCCGCTCGGCCGGTGGCCGACAGCGGCAACCCCACCGTCATGGGCCATGGCCTGGAGATCATTCAGAGCGAGACCGCCGATCACTGGGTGTCGGGCGCCGAGCACGTCGTTGTTTACACTGTGAGCCAGGAGACCGAGCAGCCGCCACAGCAGGTCGAGGTCGAGCGGGAGGAAGGTCTGACCTACCGAACCGTTCATACCCGCATCGACAAGGTCCTGTGGTCCAAGGACGGCGCGCGCAAGCCTCCCGAGGGGGCCTGGAACTTCACCACGTACGGCTTCGCGTTCAACGACAACGACGGGCCGGGCAAATCCAAGTTCGCCCTTGAGGGCCGGCCTCGTGTCGAGGTCGGGCACACCTACATCGCGGCCCTTCGCTGGCGGGACGATCCCTGCTCTGACGACCCGGGCAAGGGAAGCTGGGGAAGTCTCGGTTCCGGGGCGATCCTGCCGTTCGACAGCGAGATCATCGGCCAAGGGGAATACGAAGGCGAGGTCCGTACCGCCGCGCAGAACAGAGCGCTCATAGCCCAGAAGACCTCCGGCGAGGCGCTCGCCGAGAAGCTGGCCGGTCAGAAGATCGATGCCCTGATGGACGAGCTCAAGCGGGCCACGCCCATCGAGGGATTCGGCGCGGGTCTCACCGAGACGTGCGACCCTGAGGACGCCGCCGAGTAGGGCCACCTCGGGCGGCGCACCCCACCTGCACGGCGTGCGCCGCCTTTCTCGGCACGCAAGAAGAACCCCCGGGCGTCTCGACCCGGGGGTTACACCGTGAGAGGTCGTCAGGCGCTCTTACGACGCTGTGCCCGCAAAACGGCGAGCCGCTCGTTGAGCACCTCCTCAAGGTCTTCGATGGACCGCCGTTCCAGAAGCATGTCCCAGTGAGTCCGCGGTGGCTTCGTCTTCTTCGACTCCGGCTGCTCGCCGTCCACACGGACCGCGGTCACGCCGCACATGCGGCACTCCCACGTCGCGGGAATTTCAGCTTCGGCTGCAAGCGGAACCTCGAAACGATGTCCCTTGGGACAGGTGTAGGACACCTCCTGGCGCGGAGCCAGATCCGTGTTACGGTCGTTCTCGTAGCTGGTTGCCCCGAGCCGGGTGCCACGAAGCGCGCGCTCGCCCATGTCTAAATGCCTCCTACAGGGCCCCCTTGCGTGGGGGGTCTGTCTCCCACGGTGTCTAACGCTTGGTACCGTGATGGGATTCCCACCCGCGGGGTGATCCAATCGCGCTTGGGGCGTCGGTTCTTCACCGGGTTCCCGCGGCGGCCGGGGAAGTGGCCTTCACCAGCGCGCCTGCCAGCCAGAGCCCACCGATCATGATGAGTGCGCCGTGGGCGATCCGCAGCGGATACGGGCCGAAGAACTGCGGAATGAACAGCGCGAACCCCGACGCGAGCGCGATTGCGCTCCACCGTGGCAGTACGTCCGAGCGCCAGACCGCCACCGCCGCCATGATCGCTCCGGCGGCGAGCAGGAGGAGGCCGACGGCGAACATGGTGGCGGCCAGGGGCTCGAACCTGAACTGGTTGGCCAGTTCCATCAGCGCCGGCGCCTGGTCGCGCAGGGAGCGCTGGGCGATCACGTTGAGCCCGAAGGTCTCGGCGCCGTAATAGGGCAGCGTCAGCCCGGCGCCGGCCCAGGTCACCGCGGCGGCGCGCAGCGATGTCCGGTCGCCGAGCACCTGGTGCAGCCCGAGTACGGCCAATCCGATCAGCACGAAACCGAGCATCGCGGCAGCGTGCCCGGCTACCCAGGCGGTGGAGGCTATGGCGGCGGCGTCATCGCCGGAGGGGCGGATCGCCGGATAAATGAAAAACAGGACGCCTCCGGCGGCGAAGGCCGCAGAGGTGAGGCGGAGTGCCATCAGTGCTCCTGAGTGAGTGCGTTGCTCTTTAGCAAGAGCGATGCTCTCGCATACGGCCGAGCACTGTCAAGAGCGGTGCTCTCGGTTTGAAGCGGCGATATGGACGCTAAGGTGAACGGCCATGACGGACTTCAGCGTGCTGTGCGTTCATGCCCACCCCGACGACGAGGCGATCTGGACCGGCGGAACCCTGGCCAAATACGCCGAAGAGGGTGCCAAGACCGCGGTGGTGACCTGCACCTGGGCCGAAGGGACCGTACGGGCGAAGGAACTGGCGAACTCACTGGAGATCCTCGGCGCGGGCGAACCCCGGCTGCTCGGCTACGCCGACGGGGGCAAGGCCGAGTCCGCGCCCGGCGCTCCGCGCTTCCTCGACGTGCCGTTCGACGAGGCGGTGGGCCGGGTGGTCGAGCACATCAGGGACGTACGGCCCGACGTGGTCCTCACCTACGACGGCTACGGCTCCTACGGCCACCCCGAGCACGTCTACGCCCACCGGGTGACGATGGCCGCGGTCGAGGCGGCCGGATACGACCAGCTCTACCCCGGCACCGGCGAGCCCTGGCGACCCCACGCCCTCTACCTGGCGACCATGCCGCGTTCCGTCGTGCTGGCGCAGTGGCGGGACGTCTTCGGCGCCGACCCGCAGCCCGGCCAGATGCTGCCCGGCGTGCCCGACGACCACGTCTCCGCCCACATCGACGTCTCGCCGTGGGCCGAGCGCAAGTGGGCGGCCCTGCAGGCGCACGAGTCAGAGGTAGGCCGCGGCGCCTCGATGACGCTGCTGACCGCCCTGCCCGAACCGGCCCGCGCGGTGATGTTGTCGAACGAGTGGTACCGGCGCATCGGCTTCACCGGCCCCCCGACGACCACGGTGGCGTAACCCACCGGCCACAGCCACCCCATCGCCCCCAGGCCGGCCGGCACGCTTCCAGAGGCGTCGGACGCTCCCGTGGGCGATGGGGAGGGCACGCCGACGCCCCACACGGTGATCATCAGGGAGCCCCGCCGGGGTTTGCGGGTGATTGCTCCGAACCGGGGGTCAGATTCGGTCGGGGACCTCGTTGCCCGCGGCGCGGATGGCCTTGGGCAGGTTGGTGATGGCCAGCAGCACGAATCCGACGACGAAGAAGATGATCATCGAGAGGATCGCGATCCGGTAGCTGTTGCTGACCTGCAGCGCGATCGTGACCGTCAGTGAGCCGATGAACGCCGACCCCTTGTCGCTGATCTGCAGCAGGCTGAAGTACTCGGCCTCGCGCCCCTTCGGGATGACCTGAGAGAACAGCGAGCGCGACAGCGCCTGCGTGCCGCCGAGCACGATCGCGATCGCGAAGGCCATCAGGTAGAACTGCAGCGCCTGCCCCTCGGCGACGAACATGGCCGCGGCCACGATCGCCGTCCACAGCACCAGGCTCGCCAGGACCGTGCGCTTGGTGCCGAAGCTGCGGGCCAGCCACCCGAGCAGCAGCGCGCCGAAGAACGCCACGAACTGCACCATCAGGATCGCGGTGATCTGCACGGTCGTGTCCAGTTTGAGCGCCTCGGAGGCGAAGGCCGCGCTGTTGCCGATGACGGTCTGAACCCCGTCGTTGTAGACCAGGTAAGCCACCAGGAACAGCAACGTCAGCGGGTATTTGCGCAGCTCGGACAGGGTGCGGCCGAGCTGGCGGAAACTGCCGCCCATCGAGCGCAGCGCCGTGGTCTCGTGCGCGGGCACGGGCCGGTTGCGCAGCCGCAGCAGCGGGATGATCGTGAACGTCGCCCACCACAGACCGGCCGAGAGCATGCAGATGCGCACGGCCATGCCCTCGCTCAGGCCCAGGCTCTCGTGCTGCAGGTAGAGCACCAGGTTGAGGGCCAGCAGCAGGCCGCCGCCCAGGTAGCCGATGGCCCAGCCGCGCGAGGAGACCCCGTCGCGCTCCTGAGAGGTGGAGATCTGCGGCAGGAAGGAGTCGTAGACCACGACCGAGGCCCCGTAGGCCAGGTTGGCCAGGATGAACAGCACGCCGCCCAGCAGGTAGCGGTCGCCTTCGACGAAGAACAGGCCCATCGTGGCCAGCGCGCCGACGTAGGCGAAGCCGCCGAGCATCTCGCGCTTGCGTCCGGTGTGGTCGGCCAGCGCGCCCACGATCGGCAACATCACGATCTGCAGGAACACCGCGATCGTCAGCGTCAGCCCGAAGAAGGCGGCCGGCCTGATGTCGGCGCCCAGCACGTCGACGTAGCCCAGGCCCGGGCTGGCCGCGGCGAGCTTGTCGAAGTCGCGCACGCAGGTCTCGGAGGCCACGCCGGGGAAGTCCTGGGCGCAGGCCGCGGTCTTGGCGACCGGGATCAGGTAGGGGCCGAGGAAGACCGAGATGATCGTGGTGTAGAAGGCGGAGTTGGCCCAGTCGTAGAAGTACCAGCCGCGTTGCTCGCGCCTGCGTGCTGCGGGGGAGTCGTCGAGGGCCGCGGGGGGCGCGGGTACGGGCATGGTGTCGTGTCGCTCCTATGCGGCCGGACGGCCGGGATATGAGAGTGCTGTCAGGCGGCCGGAGGGCCGGGATGCCACTGCCCGCGACGCCGCAGCACGTCGCGCGGGCCGGTGACGTTGTCGATCAAGCGTGACGCACGGCCTATTTTCGCAGCTCGCCATTGAAATCCGTGTGTCGTGCAAATGACCATACAATGATCACCTTCCCGGCGAAAAGGCTCAACCCCTGCCCCGATCAACGAGGCCATCGACCTGCTCGCCGAGACCGGCCCAGCTCCGGGGCGACCTCTGGTGGATACCCTGAAGGACGCTCAGGTAGCCAACCTCAAGGCCGGGATCGCCGGGGCGCAGGCGTTCGACCCGTGGCGCGAGGCGATCTTGTTGATCGGTGGCGACAAATCCGGCAACTGGGCGGGCTGGTACCGCGAATGGATCCCCTGGGCGGAAGCGCGCTACGAGCAGTACTTGAAGGAACGGGAAGCGGAAGAGGGGCAGCGGTGAGCGGACACAGCAGGTGGGACCGGGAAGCGGTCGCGGCCCAGTTCACGCCGGAGGAACGGGCGCAGGCGCGGCGTGAGATCGACGCCTACGTGGTCGGTCATCGGCTTGCCGAACAGCGCAAGCGTGAGGGGCTGACGCAGGCCCAGGTGGCCGAGCGCATGGGCGTCACCAAGGGGCGAGTTTCCCAGATCGAGCGGGGCGACGTGGCCACCATGGAATTGGTCGGCCGCTACGCGGCAGCCATCGGCTGGCACGTGCGGACAGTGCTGGCCAAGGACAACGGGGAGATCATCCCCTTGTACGACGCCGTTTAACCGGGCAGGCAAGACGCCACCATCGTCTGCCAATGGAGCCGTCATGGGACGAACTCGTTCGGCGAGCGCCGGGAGGCCGCGTTGCGCGAGATGACCTGTCAGGCTGCCAGGCCGCCGGGATGCCACTGTCCCCGGCGGTCGAGTACGTGACGGAGTCCGGTGATGTTGTCGGTCATGATGCCGTCCACGCCCAGGTCGAGCAGGTGCTCCATGCGGGTGTCGTCGTTGACCGTCCACACGTGCACCTGCATGCCGATGGCGTGCGCGGTGCTCACCAGGCGCCTGTTGGCCATCCGCAGGCCGCGGAAGCCCAGGGGCACCTGGGCGCACGGGACGCCGGCGCGCGACAGGCGGGTCAGCAGGCGGCCGTAGCCGGAGGTGGCGGCGGCGGCGCGCAGCGCGGCCACGCCGCGCGGGCCGAGCGCCGAGCACACCTGCCTGCCCATGGCCGCCCTGGCCAGCGTCAGGCGCTCGTCGGAGAAGGACGTCAGGCAGATGCGGTCGTAGGCGTCGGTGCGCCGGATCGCCTGCGCCAGCGGGGCGATGGCGACGGACTCCTTGACGTCGATGTTGAACCGGATCTCCGGCCAGGCGCCGAGCAGGTCCTCCAGGAGCGGGATCTCGTGGACGCCGCCGATGCGGGCCCGCTTGACCGCCCGGTAGGGCAGTTCGGAGATGCGGCCCCGATGATCGGTCACCCGGTCGAGGGTGTGGTCGTGGAAGGCGACCAGGACGCCGTCGGAGGTGGCGTGCGCGTCGGTCTCCAGGTAGGTGTAGCCGAGCGCCACCGCCCGCTCGAAGGCCGCGACGGAGTTCTCCGCGCCCTCCGCGGCGCCTCCGCGGTGGGCGAAGGCGAGCGGGCCCGGATGGTCGAGAAAGGCGAAACGGCGGCTCAGCACGTCCTGAAGTATGCCCTTCGTGGCGGAACGGATTAGTTATGAGTCAGGGAGATTCTCCCATTCCTGGCGGCGGGTCTCGGCCAGCGCGATGGCCGCGGCCACCGCCACGTTGAACGAGCCGACCCGGCCGACCTGCGGGATGTAGCAGGCGCCGTCGACGGCGTCGAGCAGGGCGGGCGAGCAGCCGTGGTCCTCGCTGCCGACCACCAGGCACACGTCGCGGCCGAGATCGGCCCTGTGCAGCGGGATGGCCTCGGCGGTCAGTTCGATGGCCAGCACGGCGTAGCCGGACTCGCGCGCGGCCTTGACGGCCTCGACGGCGGGCACGGGCTCGTGCCAGGTGACCAGGCGTTCGGTGCCGAGCGCGGTCTTGCCGGCCTTGGGGTTGGTCGGCGGGGTGGCGTTGCCGGCCAGCCAGATCTCGTCCACGCCGAACGCCGCGGCGCTGCGGAAGATCGAGCCGACGTTGAACGGGCCGGTGACCGACTCGATGATCAGGCCGACGCGGTTGCCGGTGTTCCTGCGCCAGGTGCGGTTGAGCCGCTTGACGTCGGTGGGGCGCAGTTGCCTTCTCATCGGGTCACCTTCAGGATGCGGTAGGCGGCCCGGCCGGCCTCGCGGGAGACCTGCCAGCCCTGCTCGCCGAGCCAGCGCTGCAGGGAGTCGGAGCCGAGGTGTTTCTGGACGACCAGGTAGGCGACGCCGTCGGGCGTGAGCCTCGTCAGCCACCTGGTGAGCATGTCGTGCAGTGCCTGCTTTCCAATTCTGATCGCGGGATTAGACCAGATAGCTCGAAATTTCACATCTTCTGGCACTTCATCGACATGTACTGACCTTACTTTGTAAAGGCGCGCGGCCTGGGCATTTCTCGCGGTCAGCTCCAGAGCGCGCCTGTTCACATCGACGGCCCACACCGTCGCCTCCGGCGCCCGCGTCGCCATCGTCAGCGCGATCGGGCCGTAACCGCAGCCCAGGTCGAGCAGGTCGCCCTCCTGGGGCGGCGGCGGGACGGTCTCCAGCAGGATCCGCGTGCCGACGTCGACCCGGTCGGGCGAGAACATCCCGCTGTCGGTCTCCAGCCGCAGATGCAGGTCGGGCAGGACCAGATCGGCCGAGCCCGGCCTGCGCGCGGTCTCGGGCCGCTCGGAGAAGTAGTGGGCCACGTGGCAAAACGTTACGGGATCCGGGAACCGAACATGACCGCCGCACCGGCCACCAGCAGCCCGGCCACGATCGCGGCCACGATGAACCACTGGGTGATCTCCTGGTTGACCAGCTTGTAGCCGAGCGAGGTGCCGATCTGCTCGTAGACCTCGCGCAACTCGCTGCCGGACTCGGCGGTGTAGGCCCGGCCGCTGGTGCCGTCGGACAGCGACTGGAGGGTCTGCTTGTTGACCGGAACGTTGACCGGCCTGCCGTCGATGCTGACGGTGCCCTCCTGGGTGCCGTACGCGATGGTGGAGACGGGCACGCGGGCCTGCTGGGCGGCCTCGATGGCCTCGTTCACCGACCGGCCCGAGGTGTTGTCGCCGTCGGAGAGCAGCACGACCGCGGCCGGCGGCGGGTCGGTGGCGGCCTGCTGGTCGAACGAGCGCAGCGAGTCGAGGGAGTTGAAGACGGCCTCGCCGATCGCGGTGCCCGGTCGGGTGGACAGGTTGCCGATGGCGGTGACCACGGCCTGGTGGTCGGTGGTGGGGGAGATGACGACGTTGGCCGAGCGGGCGAAGGAGACCACGCCGACGTTGAAGCGGTCGGGCAGCTCCTTGGCGAACGCCTGCGCGGCGGCCTTGGCGGCGCTGATCCTGTCGGGCTGGACGTCGTCGGCGTCCATGGACAGGGACACGTCCAGGGCGATCATGATGGTGGCGCGGTCGCGGGGGACGCGTACCTGGTCGGCGGGTTTGGCGGCGCCGACGACCAGGAGCGACATCATGACGAGGAAGAGCGCGGGCGCGACGTGACGCCGCCAGCCGGGCCCCGCGGGGGCGACCAGGTTGAGCAGGGCCAGGTTGGTGAAGCGCACGGTGTAGCGGCGGCGGGCGAACATGGCCACGACGTAGCCGGCCACGAGCAACCCCATCAGCAGGAAAAGCCACAACCAGCCGGGGGCGAGAAAAGTCACCTCGGCCTCCGATGGGCGATGTGGCTCATCCGGCGCTGGCGCAGGACGAACTGCGCGACGTCGAACACCCAGTCCCGGTCGGTCCGCAGCACGAGGTGGGCGATGCCGGCGCGGCGCAGGGCGAGGCGGGTGCCATCACGCTGCAGCGCGGCCGCTTCCGCATACGCTTGCCGGACTTTGGGAGAAAGATGCACTTCGCGTACGTTCCCGGTCTCGGGGTCGGCGAACGCGACCCGGCCCACGTCGGGCAGTTCGAGCTCGCGCGGGTCGATCACCTCCACGGCCAGGACCTGGTGGCGGGCGGCCAGTCGTCTGATGGGGCGCTCCCATGGGCGTTCTGCGTCGGGGTCGAGTTCGGGCCGGGCGTCGAGGAAGTCGGAGACGATCAGCCGCATGCCGCGCCGCCGCCGGCTGGCCGACAACACCTCGATGCCCTCGGCCAGGTCGGGCGGGTCGGGCACGACGCGGCCGCGCGGGGCGTCCATGAGGGAATGGAGCAGCCCGTAGAGCGCGGGGCGGCCGGTGCGGGCGGGCATGCGGTGCACGTACTCATCGTGCAGCACCAGCGCGCCGAACCTGTCACCCATCCGGCTCGACAGGAACCCGATCGCGCCGATCGCGGCCACGACCAGGTCGCGTTTGTCGGTGTCGGCGGTGCCGAAGTCCATGCTGGGCGACAGGTCGGCCAGGGCCCAGGTCTCGAGTTCGCGGTCGGCGATCAGGTCGCGGACGTGGGGGATGGTGGTGCGGGCGGTGACGGACCAGTCCATGCGGCGCACGTCGTCCTCGCCGGGGACGTACACGCGGCTGTCGCCGGCCTCGCTGCCCGGGCCGGGCAGCAGGCCCTGGTGGGCGCCGTGCAGCAGTCCGTCCAGCCGCCGGGTGACGGTCAGCTCCAGTCTGCGCAGCGCCTGCTCTGCTGTGGTGGTCAACGGTTCTGGTTCCAGACGACGAGGGGCGGGGGGACGGCCTGCAGGATCTGGCGGACGACCTGTTCCGGGTCGACGCCGTCGGCCAGGGCGTCGAAGGTCAGCATCAGCCGGTGCGACATGACGTCCACGGCCACGTCGCGGACGTCGTCCGGCAGCAGGTAGTCGCGCCCGCGCAGCAGGGCCAGCGCCCGCCCGGCCGAGACGAGCCCCAGCGTGGCCCGGGGGCTGACGCCGATCTCGATGGTCTCGGCAAGGTCGGACAGGCCGTACTCGGCGGGGTTGCGGGTGGACATGACCAGCCGCACGACGTAGTCGGCGACGAGCTGGTGCACCGAGACCTGCTCGGCCGCCTCCTGCAGGGCCAGGAGCCGGTCAGGGTCGAGCACCCGTTCGGGGACGGGCGGGGTGACGCTCATGCGGTGGAGGATCTCCAGCTCCTCGTGCGCGGTCGGATGGGGGACCCGCACCCGGAACAGGAACCGGTCGCGCTGCACCTCGGGCAGAGGGTAGACGCCCTCGGACTCGATGGGGTTCTGGGTGGCGAGCACGATGAACGGCCTGGGCAGGGGGTGGGTGATGCCGGCGAGGGTGACCTGGCGCTCGGCCATGACCTCCAGCAGCGCGGACTGGACCTTGGCGGGGGCGCGGTTGATCTCGTCGGCGAGCAGGAAGTTGACGAACACGGGGCCGAGCTCGACATCGAACTTCTCGTTGGAGGGGTGGAAGACGCGGGTGCCGACGATGTCGCTCGGCACGAGGTCGGGGGTGAACTGGATCCGGGCGAACGTGCCGCCCACGACGGTGGCCAGGGTGGAGGCGGCGAGGGTCTTGGCGACGCCCGGCACCCCTTCGAGCAGGCAGTGCCCGCGCGCCAGCAGGGCCACGACGAGTCTTTCGACCATATGGTCTTGCCCGACGATGACCCGCCGGACCTCGTCGAGACTCTGACGCAGTTGTGCCGCGTCGGTTCCGCCTGGCAACTCTTCGGCGACGCTCATGACGCCATTCCACCAAACGCGCCGCAAACGTGCACGACGCCACGTCTGTGCTTTCATGGCAAACGTGGCAAGTCCCCTGCAGTACGGCGATCCACCCCGGCTGGGGCCCTATGTGGTGCAGGCGCGCCTGCAGACGGCTCCCGCCGGATTCGTGTACCTCGGCCAGGCGCCCGACGGGCGTGCGGTGTCGCTGGCCGTCCTGACGCGAGGGGCCGCGCTCGACGCCGCGGCCCGCGAGCGGTTCCTGGCGGCCGCCAGAGAGGCCGTGGGCGAGCGGTCGGGGGTGCGGGCCTGGCTGGGCCGGGCCGGGCGCTCGCGCGGCTCGGTGATCGAGGGCGCTCCCGAGGTGCTCGACCTGGCCGACGGGCCGGCGCCGTGGGTGGCGGTGCCGTACCTGCCGGGGCGGCCGGGCGCGGAGCGGTTCCTCGAGCCGGTGATGGTGGGCGGGACGTTCATCGGGGAGGCACACGGGCCCGACTTCGTCCCGTACTGGCTGACCGACCGCGCGCCCGCGCTGCCCTCGCCCGCGCGGCGGCGCAACCCGGCGACCGAGACGCGCAAGCGGGTGCTGATGGCCGCGCTGGCGCTGGTGCTGCTGCTGATGCTCGTGACGGCGATCCTGCTGCTGTTGCTGCTGGGCCGGCGCGAAAGCGAGCCGCAGCCCCGGCAGTTGCCGCCGACGGTGTTCGTGCCGACGCCGCCGCCGACGCCGCAGTCTCCTGAGCCGCAGCCCTCGCCGTCGGTGTCGTCGTCGCCGACCGAGTCGGGGCGGGGCACGCCGGGCCGCTCGCCGGGGGACGACCAGGGCGAGGAGTCGCCGCTGTGAGGTCGGCGTCGTCGCCGGGCCTGGGCACGGACGGCGCGGGCCCAGGCCGGACGTGACGTGGCCGGTTACCCTACGCCATGACCGCAGAGGTAGGCGTTGTACGTCGAATAGGGAGTGCGGGTGCCGGTCTCACTGACCGTTCCGCGGCAGTCGACGGAGTATCGGCCGACGACCTCCGTCTTCGAGGCGTCGGAGTAGTACGTGCTGGTGCAGGAATAGTTCGGCTGGCAGAAGCTGGCCTGCGCCGGCGCCGGCAGGAGCGCGATACCGGCGGCGGCGAAGACGATGGCGAGTGTGGCACGCATGTCATCCATCCTTCGATGAACAGGGGGTGATCGGTCACACGAAGCCATGATCGAAAAGGCTCCGGCGGCAGCATATCCCGCGATTCGGACGGTTAAAAGGATGTTTTGTGACCCGCTGCGTTCTGACCTGCCCGCCGTCGTTCACCGTCCGCGGGCGGAGACGAAGCCCGACTCGTAGGCGGCGATCACGGCCTGGGTGCGGTCGCGCGCGCGCAGCTTGGCCAGCACGTTGCCGACGTGCGTCTTGACCGTCTCCTGGCTGACGACCAGCTCGGCGGCGATCTCGTGGTTGGACATCCCCTTGGTCATCAGGCGCAGCACGTCGCCCTCGCGTCCGGTCAGCCGGTCGATGCCGGGCACCCGCGCCGGACCCTGGGGGCGGCGCCGGGCCAGCGCCCTGATCGCGGCGGGGAACAGCAGCGAATCGCCGGCCGCGACCAGCCTGACCGCCTGCACCAGGTCGTCGGGCCTGGTGCGTTTGAGCAGGAATCCGCTGGCCCCGGCCCGCAGCGCGTCGTAGACGTGGTCGTCGTTCTCGAACGTGGTCACCACCAGGACCTTGGGCGGGTCGTCCAGCTCCACGATCCTGGCGGTGGCCTGGATGCCGTCCAGGGCGGGCATCCGCACGTCCATCAGCACGACGTCGGGCCGCTCACGGCGTACGACCGGCATGACCGCGGCGCCGTCGGCGGCCTCCCCGACGACGCTCAGGTCCGGCTCGGCGTCGATGATGATGCGCAGGCCCGCGCGGATGAGGTCCTCGTCGTCGGCGATCACGACTTTCAGCGTCATGGGCTCGACCGTAGCGGCAGGCGCACGGTGACCGTCCAGCCGGTCCGCGTGGGGCCGGCCTCGAGGTCGCCGCGCAGCAGGCGTACACGCTCGCGCATGCCCGTCACCCCCCGGCCTCCCGAGTGGGCGCCGCCGCCTCCGGCCGGGTTGGAGACCTCCAGCCGCAGGTCGTCGTCCTGCACGGCGGCGCTCAGCCGCACGGGGCCCCTGCCGTGCTTGATGGCGTTGGTCAGGGCCTCCTGGACGATGCGGTAGGCCTCCCTGGAGACCACGGCGGGCACTGCGGACAGATCGCCCACCTCCCTGCTCACCTGGGCGCCGGAGGCCGTGACGAGGTCGTCGAGGTCGTCGAGCGTGGGCTGGGGGGCGCGGTCGGCGGGGTCGTCCCGCGCCTGGCGCAGTACGCCCAGGACGTGGTCCAGGTCGTCCAGGGCGGAGCGGGCGGCCTGCTCGATGGCGCCAAGCGCGGTCCTGGCCGTGTCAGGGTCGCGGTCGAGGACGCGTCCCGCCGCGGCGGCCTGCAGGGTGACGACGCTGAGCGCGTGCCCGACCGAGTCGTGCAGCTCGCGGGCCAGGCGGTTGCGTTCGGCGAGCGTGCGGGCGTGCTCCTCGGCGGCGGCCAGGCGTTCTGACGGGGTCGGGCCGAGCAGGACCGGCGCCAGTCGCGCCAGCAGCCCGCCCGCGCCCGCGGCCAGCGCGACGAGGAGCACCAGCAGCGCCAGGCCGGCCAGTATCCATCCCACCCAGCCCCAGCCCGGCTCGACGCTCACGCCGAGCACCGGCTTGGTGTCGCCCACGGCCGGCAGCACCAGGGTGAACAGCGTGAACGGCACGATCGCCAGCGTGCAGCCGCTGACCACGCCGCCGATCGCCAGGTGCAGCGTGTACCAGGCGGCGGTGCGGCGGCGTTCCTGCCAGGAGCGGCCGGCCTGCCGCGGCGGGGTCTCGACGTGCGCGCCGAGCAGGCCCTGGGCCGCGTTCACCTCCAGGGCGCGCACCGGCAGGAACAGCCCCGTCACGGCCACCACGGGCAGCACCGCCGCGAACACGCCGATGTTGACGGGCATCAGCAGGTTGGCCGACTCGCCCTGCAACAGGCCCGAGATCAGGACCCCGGCCATCATGTACGGCATCAGCAGCGCGCCGCCCAGGACGAGGCACGTCCATCGGCGGGGCAGGTTCCCTCTCACATCCGTGATTATATGTCGATGATTTTTCGCGCTCGGTGGAATGCGCCCTGCGAGAAATGCGCCCCCAGCGAAAAGAGTCCTTAATTCCGGCCGTCCGGGTCTAGCGTTTTTCGCAGTAATACCCGCACAGAAAGGCAATCGGTTATGACGGAGACCCAGCGTGCCGTCTGGCCTGACCAGCTCAGCCAGCGCCTGCTCAAGGAGCGCATCGTCGTCCTGGGCCAGGAAGTCGACGACGAGATTTGCAATCGGCTCTGCGGGGAGCTGCTTTTGCTGGCGGCCGAAGACCCCAATCGTGACATAACGCTTTACATCAATTCGCCGGGCGGCTCGGTGCAGGCGGGGCTCGCGCTCTACGACATGATGCGGTTCATTCCGTGCGACGTGGCGACGGTGGCGATGGGGTTCGCCGCGTCCATGGGCCAGGTGCTGCTGACCGCCGGGGCCAAGGGCAAGCGCTACGCCATGCCCAACGCCCGCATCGTGATGCACCAGCCGCTGGGCGGCATCGGGGGCTCGGCCAGCGACATCCAGATCCAGGCCGACAACATGATCTACACCAAGCGCCGCATGGCCGAGATCATCGCCCACCACACGGGCCAGCCCTTGGAACGCATCCAGGCCGACTCCGACCGCGACCGCTGGTTCACCGCCCGGGAGGCCCTGGAGTACGGCATCGTCGACCACCTCGCCGAAGGGACGAACTGACATGAGCGGCCGCTACGTGCTCCCGTCGTTCTCCGAGCGCACCTCCTACGGCGTCAGAGAGCTCAACCCCTACACCAAGCTGTTCGAGGACCGGGTCGTCTTCCTGGGCACGCCCATCGACGACACCGTGGCCAACGACATCATGGCCCAGTTGCTCACCCTGGAGTCGATCGACCCCGACCAGGACATCAACATCTACATCAACTCCCCGGGCGGCTCGATCACCGCCATGACGGCCATCTACGACACGATGCAGTACATCCGGCCGGAGATCCACACGGTCTGCATCGGCGAGGCCTCCTCGGCCGCCGCCGTGCTGCTGGCGGCCGGCACCCCCGGCAAGCGCGCCGCGCTCCCGCACGCCCGGGTGCTGCTCCACGAGCCCCACACCGAGGGCGGGCGCGGGCAGGGCAGCGACCTGGAGATCCACGCCAGGGAGATTCTGCGGATGCGTGACCAGCAGGAGGAGATCCTGTCCCGGCACACGGGGCGGGGGGTTCTGGAGATCAGGAAGGACATCGAGCGGGATCGCATCTTCACGGCCGAGCAGGCCCGCACCTATCGGCTGATCGACGACATCTACGCCTCCCGCAAACGCACCCTGGCCGTCACCGGCTGACCGTCTTTCAGGTCCGGCACGCCCGGTTGCGCGCCGGGCCTGAGAGCCGGCACGCCCGCCTGGTACCGGTCCTGCGTGGTACCGGCCCTGCCTGGACCGGTCCTCGCCTCACGACAGCTCGCACCTCGTGCCAGCTCTCGGCTTGGCCGGGGCCTCCCGGGCGTAAAGCCGTTCCGGGGGAGGGCGGCGAAAATCGATAAAGCGTGACTTGTACACTTTCCGGGGATTTCTTGGGGGAATCGGGGGAGTGGCGTGCCGCTGGAGCAGATCCTCGTTCTGCTGTGCGCGGCGGCGGGGGCAGGGTGGGTCGACGCGGTCGTCGGCGGCGGCGGGCTGCTCCAGCTTCCCGCCGTCATGATGACCGGCATGCCGACCGTCGAGGCGATGGCCACGACCAAGCTGTCGTCGGTGTTCGGCACCACCTCCGCGGCCGTCGCCTACACGCGCTCCACCAAGGTCGACCGCCAGGTCGCGTTGCCCGGCGTCGCGATGGCCGTGGTGAGCGCCGGGCTCGGCGCGTGGGCGGCTGCGGCGATCTCGGCCGAAGTGCTGCGCCCGGCCGTCATGGTGGTGCTGCTGGGCGTGGCCGCGTTCGTGACGCTCCGCCCGGCGATGGGCGCCGTGCCCGTGCCGCACCTGCGGACCAACGCCCGGGTGGTCGCGGCGGTGGTGACGGCGGGCGTGGTCATCGCCTTCTACGACGGCATCATGGGACCGGGGACGGGGACGTTCCTGATCATCGCCTTCACCACCATCCTCGGTCTGGACTTCGTCTCCGCCTCCGCCTCAGCGAAGATCATCAACATCGGCACCAACCTGGGGGCACTGGCGGTGTTCGCGGCGCAGGGGCATGTGCATTGGGTGCTCGGGCTGGGCATGGCGGTGTGCAACGTGGCCGGGGCACAGGTCGGGGCGCGGATGGCGCTGCGGCGGGGCGCGTCCTTCGTGCGGGTCGTCCTGCTGTGCGTAGTGGCGGCCATGGTGATCAGATTGGGCTGGCAGCAGTTCGGCTGACCCCGGACACGGGCGCGCGCCTTCAAGCGGCGTGTGCGTATGGGGTGTCGCTTCGTGCGGCATGCGTACGGGGCGTTGCTTCATACGGTGGGCGTTCGCTTTGTGCGGTGCGCGCGTACGGGGTGCTGCTTCATGCGGGGGGTGTTCGGGTTGTTGTTTTGTGCGGTGTGTGCGTGCGAGGTCTTGCTTCATGCGGTGGGTGTTCGGACGCGTAGGGCCGTGGCCGTCAGGGCCACGAACGCGGCCAGCACCGCCGGGACCGCCAGCGCCAGGGGCAGTCCCACCAGTTCGGCCACACCTCCGATTACCACCGGCCCGGACAGGAACCCCATGTACCCGATGGAGGCCACCCGCGCCAGCGCCCGCCCCGCGAACGCCGGATCCCGATGCCCCGCCGCCGAGAACACCTGCGGCACGATGCACGACAGCCCCGCCCCGAAGCAGGCGAACCCGGCCACCCCGGCCACCGGATGCCCGCCCAGCAGCGCCAGCCCCAGCCCCACGGCCGCCAGCAGCCCGCAGCAGCGCACCAGCGGCACCGGCCCGAACCTGGTCGCCAGCCGGTCGCCCGCCAGCCGGCCCGCCGTCATCATCACCGAGAACGCCGCGTACCCGGCCGCCGCGAACCCGAGCGAGGCCGCCAGGTCCTCGCGCAGGTAGACCGAACTCCAGTCGGCCGCCGCACCCTCGCCCACCAGGCAGCAGAACGCCAGCACGCCCAGGAACACGATCCCCCTGGGACGCCCGGCGGGCCCAGCCGCCACGGGACCACCGTCCGGGGCCGACCGCATCGCCCAGCGCGCCGCCCAGACCGCCAGCGCCGCGATCACCGTGCCCACCGACAGGAACGTCACCGAGGGCGCCAGAGCGGCGTGCGCGAACAGGCCGCCCGCCGTGGCCCCCGCGAACCCGCCGACGCTGTAGACGGCGTGGAAGGACGACATGACGGGCCGCCCGTGGGCCCGCTCCACCTCCACCGCGTTGGCGTTCATGGCAACGTCGAGGACGCCGTGCACCACCCCGAACACCAGCAGCGTCCCGGCCAGCGTCACCAGGTCGGGGGCGTGGGCGGGCGGAATGAGCACCACGCCCTGCAACAGCGCGGCCGGGATCATGACGCGGCTGCTGCCGTGCCGGTCCACCAGGCGGCCCACCGCGGTCATGCCGATCATGGCGCCGGCGGCGATGGCCAGCAGAGCCAGGCTGAGCTGGCCGTCGCCGAGCGCGAGGCGTTCCTTGATGGCGGGGATGCGGGCCGTCCAGGTGCCGATGGCCGCGCCGGCCAGGAAGAACAGCAGGTAGACGGCCGTACGCTCGCGGATGAGCCGAGGCTTCCCTGCCCCCTGCCCGGACGCCCGGAACCCGACGGTCACTGGGCCGGACTCGGGAGCGGGGCGTTCGTGCGCAGGGCGGGGCTGTGCGGTGGGGTGTCCGTACGCCGGGCTGGGTTCGGCGGTGGGATGCTCATGCGCCGGGCCGGACTCGGCGCTGGCGTGTCCGTACGTCGGGTCAGGTTCGGCGGTGGGGTGTTCGTGTGCCGGGTCGGGGTCGCCGGTCCTCATGCGGCCACCCTGACCGTCACGCCCGCCGCCACCAGCGCGTCGCGTTCCTCCTGCGGTATGCCGGAATCCGTCACCACGACGTCCAGCCGCGAGATCGGGCACACCGCCCCGAACGCCGTCCGCGAGAACTTGCCCGAATCGCACGCCACGATCACCCGCCGGGCCGAGGCGATGGCCGCCTGTTTGATCGCGACCTCGGGCAGGTCGTGGGCGGTCAGCCCGTGCTCAGACGACAGCCCGCAGCAGCCGATCACCGCCGTGTCGAAGCGCAACGCCCTGATCGAGCTCTCGGTCAGGGGGCCCATGAAGTTCAGCTCGCCCTGGCGCACCTCGCCGCCGGGCAGCACCAGCCGTACGCGCGGCGCCGTCGCCAGCATCGTCACCGACTGCAGGGCCAGCGGCAGCACGGTCAGGCGGCGTCCGAGAAGGGAGCGGGCGACCTCCAGCACGGTCGTGCCGCCGTCCAGCACCACCGCCTCGCCGTCGGCGATGAGTTCGGCCACCTCGGCGCCGATGCGCTGCTTGGCCTCGACGGCCTCGCGTTCGCGCACGCCGAACGGCGGCTCCTCCCCGCGCAGCAGCAGCGACAGCGCGCCGCCCCTGACCCGGCGGACCACGCCCTGCTGGGCCAGTTCGTCCAGATCGCGCCGGATCGTCATCTCCGACACCCCGTGCTCGGCGGCCAGCTCGGCGACCGACACGCTGTCCTGGGTGCGCAAGGCGTTCATGATGGACATCAAACGTTGCATGTGTTCATACAAACACCAACTATGTTCGCAATACAATGGTCGGTATGCGTGCCAGCCGCCTGCTTTCGCTGCTTCTGCTCCTGCAGACGCGCGGGCGTATGACCGCGCCCGAACTGGCCGCGGAACTGGAGGTGTCGATACGCACCGTCTACCGTGACGTGGAGGCGCTGTCGGCGGCCGGTGTCCCCGTCTACGCCGACCGCGGTCCCGCCGGCGGCTACCAGTTGCTCGACGGCTACCGCACCAGGCTCAACGGGCTGACCTCCGAGGAGGCGTCGTCGCTGTTCCTGGCGGGGCTGCCCGGTCCCGCGGCCGAGCTGGGGCTGGCCGAGGTGGCGGCCAACGCCGAGCTGAAGCTGCTGGCCGCGCTGCCGCCCGAGCCGCGCTCGCAAGCCTCGCGGATGCGGGAGCGGTTCCTGCTGGACGTGCCGGGCTGGTACCGCTCGGCCGACGACGTCCCGCATCTGAGCCAGGTGGCCGAGGCCGTGTGGTCGCAGCGGCCGCTGCACATGACCTACCGGCGGTGGGGGCCACGGGAGGTCGATCGGGTGGTGCATCCGTACGGGCTGGTGCTCAAAGGCGGCTCCTGGTACCTGGTGGCGGCCCCGCCGGACGGCGATCCCCGGACGTACCGGGTGTCGCGCATCCTGACCCTCGAGACGCTGTCCGGGCACTTCCCGCGGCCTGAAGGGTTTGATCTGGGCGGGTTCTGGCATGAGTACGCCAAGGAGTTCCGCGAGCGGATGTACACCGCCGAGGCCGTCATCAGGCTCGCCCCCGGCAGGGAGGACCTGCTGGCGTACACGATGGGCGCCGACGTCGTCGGCGCCGTGCTCGCCGCCGCGCCGGAGCCCGACCCCGAGGGGTGGCGCACGCTCACGGTGCCGGTGGAGTCGCTCACGCACGCCCGGTGGCTGCTGCTGCGCATGGGAGCCGACGTGGAGGTGCTCGAGCCACCGGAACTGCGCACGCTGATGGCGGACGCGGTCGCCGCCCTCGGCAAGCTGTACGGGTGAACGTGCTGGCGGCTGTTTTAGGTGGATAAGAGGTCGCGCAGATAGGCCGACTCAGGCGGGAACGGGCACACACCGCCAGTGATCATGAAGATACTTACGCCTTGGTGATTGATGGAGGGTCTGTGCCCGCTGTCCCATCATGGCTGGCTACCCCGCTGTGGGACCAGTTCGCCGCGCTGCTTCCCCGCCGACCCGCCGTCGACCCAACCCACCCTCTGGGCTGCCACCGCCGGCGGATATCGGACCGGATCGTGTTCGACAAGCTCATCCAGGTCCTGCGCTTCGGATGCTCCTACCAGTCGATCGCGGACACGACGTGTTCGGCCAGCACGATCCGCAACCGCCGTGACGAGTGGATCCAACTCGGCGTATTCGCGCAGCTCAAAGCGATCGTGTTGGACTCCTGTGATCGGATGGTCGGTCTGATCCTTGGCGAGATTTCCGTCGATGGGTGTATCACCAAGGCGCCCGGTGGTGGCCAGGTCGCTGGCCGATCCCCGGTCGACCGGGGCAAGCAGGCATGAAACGCTCCAGCATGGTCGACGGGCACGGTATTCCACCGGACCGGGTCCTGGCCGGAGCGAACCGTTACGACTCTCCGCTGCTCGCCCCTACCCTCGACGAGCTTGATGATCTGGGGCCGCTGCCGGAGCGGGTCACCGTACATTTGGATGTCGGCTACGACTCCGCGGTCACCCGCGAAACCCTCGCCGAGCGCGGCCTGACCGGCGAGATCGCCCACAAGGGAGACAAGGCGCCTATCCAGGTGGGTCAACGCTGGCACGTCGAGCGCACGAATGTCTGGCACAACGCGTTCAACCGGCTCCAACGCTGCTACGAACGCATCGAACGAGTCATCGACGAGTTCTTCGACCTCGCCGATGCGATTATCACCCTACGCCGCCTGATCAAGCAGGCATGGACCCGCTACCGCTGGGATAAGCGCCCTAACCGACGCCCATGATCCACAACCCGTCCTCCTTGACCTTTTGTCAGTGCGGGGTGCGGCAGTAGCACGAATCTTGGTACATCGGCGTCATCAGGTCGAGGCGCTCCGCGTATTCGGGCCGGCCGAGATCTCGGTACGCGCGTGCCCACAACGGCTTGAGGTCAGCGAAGTAGCAGCTCGGTCCGTTGACGAACGTGTCCTTGAGCCCGAGCAACGCGGTCGCCGGTTGTCCGGCATCGAGCCAGTGTGCGGCGGTGATCAGCTCTGGTTCGAGCGGCGGGTCCTCCACGACCACCGGCTTCCGATCGGCGTACGTGGTGGCTGGGGCGAGCACGCCGATGCCGTCCTCGCCGGGCTCGTGCCGCCACCCCTCCAGTACGTCGAACACGATCTCGAACTCGGTGTCCTCCGAGACGCTAGAGCCGTGCCAGGACGACCCGGGGTACGTCCGATCTGGGCTCGGCTGCACGCCGAGTTCGGCGGCCAGCCGATCGAGGAGTCGCCGGTCCTCGGCGCGCGCATCGATGCGGTACTGGTTCTGGGCGCGCCACACATCCGGATCGCGCCACGCAGGCGGCTCCATGGCCGGCCGCTCGCGCCACCGCCGCAACGCCCACGACAACATGAACTCCAGACCGGAACGGGTGTCCGCCCCGATCAGGGTCACCCCGTAGTCATGGCCGCTGGCCAGGGCAACCGGATGATCCAGCCGCCCGAGTTCCGGCGCGGGCACCAGCCAGCCGACGTACCCGCCGTCGCCCAGGGCACCGAAGGGTACGAACTCCGGCGTGGCATACAACGGCGTTGACGGCTGCCGGAAGAACTCCGGATCGATGTCGCAGCCATCGGGCGGGCGGGGAAACATGTCCAGGTCGAAGATGAAATCGTAGTGGGTTTCCAACAGACCGTAATCGTAGGACTCATTGTCCAGGTAAAAGTCGTAAGCATGCTGCCAGGCGATGTCCACCAGCGCACGGAGTGCGGGCGGGGTGGGAAACGGAAAGAGATCATCAACCCACGGCGGCGGTGTGGAGTCGGTCATGGCACCGCACAATACTGCCCAGCGTCCGGTTGTGACCGCTGCCCGGGCTTCATGACCACTGACTGATGTCTGTGCCGTTCCGTACCTGGTCATATCCGAACCGGCCTATCTGCGCGACCTCTAAATCAGGCGATATGGGGGTGCTGCTCTGTCAACATGCTCCTGTGTACCTCCTCGCCTTCATCGGCTCGTGCGTCCTGATCGCCATGGTCCCCGGCGTCAGCACCGCCATCATCCTGCGCCAGACCCTGCGCGCCGGGCGCGGCAGCGGGATGGCCGCCACGCTTGGCAACGAGACCGGGATCCTGCTGTGGGGCCTGGCCGCCGCGTTCGGCCTGTCGGCACTGCTGGCGGCTTCGCAGCTCGCCTACGACATGATGCGCGTCGTGGGTGCGGTGGTGCTGGTCGTGATGGGCACGCAGGCACTGTGGCAGGCCCGCAAGGGGGCGCCACCGGTTGACGAGGCGGTGGCCGCCGGCCGTCGTGGGCCGTACCTGGCGGGGCTCGGGACGTGCCTGGCCAATCCGAAGGCGGCGGTGTTCGCGATGTCGTTCCTGCCGCAGTTCGTTCCCGCCGGGCAGAACGTCCCCGCGACACTCGTGCTGCTGGCCGTGGTGTGGGTGCTGGTCGACCTGCTCTGGTACGGCCTGCTCGTCTGGACCGTCGCCAAGGCCAAGGAGTGGCTCGGCCGGCCCGCGGTCCGGCGGCGACTGGAGCAGATCTCCGGCGTGGTGCTGATCGCGCTCGGCGTCCGGCTGGTGATCGAGACGCGGTGATCGCGGCCGGTCTGGACTACCTTTGGTCCATGACGAACGACCTGGCGACCCTCATGAGGCAGGCGCAGGACGACGACCCGCTGCTGGCACTGCACGCCACGACCGCGCTGCGCCGCGAGGTCGAGCGTCTGGAGGCGGTCCAGGTACGGCGGGCCAGGGTGGCGGGGCTGGCGTGGTCGCAGATCGCCGACGCCATCGGGGTGAGCAAACAGGCGGTCCACAAGAAGTACGGCCGAGGCTAGGCCCACCTCCTGCACGGGCCCATGCCCTGGCCGGTCTTCGGCGGAGCCCGCCCGTGGTTCTTCTGGCGCCAACCGGTCGTTCAGGCGTCTTTCCACTGGTCGGCGTACCACCGCAGGGTGATGTTCCACGAGAACCCGCGTCTGATCCGCCCGGCCACCTCCGATGGCAGCGTGTCGAGGCCCCGGTGTTCCAGCATCACCTCGGTGCCGCCCTCGACCGGGCTGAAGGCCACCTCGATCTCCATCGCCCCCGTGTCGTTGATCAGGTCGGCCCAGCTCAGGCGGTGCGGCGGCTCCCAGGTGAGGATCCTGCCGGTGTCGACGTGGCCGCCGTCGGACCACAGCTCGCGCAGGTACCCGTCCTCGAACCGGATGCCCACCGCGCGGGCGGGGTTCACCCAGCTGTGGCGCCCGCGTACGTACCAGCGGTCGATCTCGTCGGTGAAGACCCGGAACGCGGTCGCGGGGTCGACGGGAACGGTGACGCTGGCCTGCACGGAGTCGCCGGGTGCCGCGCTCATGGGCCCGTCTCCTCGGCGTGGGCCGCGTGGCTGCGTTCGACGTGCTCCTTGAACGAGCCGAGCTGCTCGGCCCAGAACGCCTGCACCTGGTCCAGCCACGCCTGCAGCGCCGTGAAGGGTTCCTGGCGCAGCGTGTAAAGCCGCTGCCGGGCGTCGGTCCCGCCGGCCTCGGCCTGCACGAGGCCGCCCGCCCGCAGCACGCGCAGGTGCCTGCTCAGTGCGGGGGCGCTCATCTGTACGGCCTGGGCCAGTTCTCCCGCCGGGCGCGGCCCTTCGCGCAGCAGGTCGATGACCTTGCGCCGGGTGGGGTCGGCGAGCGCGGCCAGCGTGGCGTCCAGATCATTAACGTTGGTGTTAATATTTGCCTGCTTCCGTTAGGCTGTTGATGCTTAACGCTAAAGGCAATTATTGCGGAGGTACGCACATGGCTGTCGAACTGCGCTACTACACCCTGTCCGTACGCGACCTCGACCGGGCGGCCGCCTTCTACGGGGGCTTGTTCGGCTGGGAGTTCAAGCGGGAGCACGAGAGGTACCTGCACGTCACCAACACCGCCGTGCCGATGGGGTTCGTCGCGGACGGGCCCTCGTCGCAGCCGAACCTCTACTACCACGTCACCGACGTCGACGCCGCGGTGAAGCGGGTGGGCGAGTTGGGCGGCAGTACGAGCGACGTGCACGGCAGCAAGTCGGGACGTGGCTGCTCCTGCACCGACGACCAGGGGACGGTCATCAGCCTTTGGGAGCCCGCGCCTGGCTTCGCATAGGAGGTGCGAACCCCTCATAGGCGCGGGACGGCCGGCGGCCAGTCCGGGGGATCCGGAAGGTCGGGCGGCGGGAATCTTGGAGGAGGTGCGGTGGCGAGCGTGGGAATGGCCTGGGCAAAACCCAAGGGGAAGTCAGTCGGGGGCCTTCACGGTGGCGATGCCGAGGGTGCTGGTCATCGGCAGCAGCCCGGCCTCGAAGACCGCGCCGAGGAACGGCGAGTTGAGCTGCGCCAGCCGTTCGGACCGCTCCTCGCCGAGCAGTCGCCACGGCTGCGCCGCCAGCTCGTCCGTCATGCGCTCCACCTGATCGCGCAGCGCCCGCCCCTCGTCGGTGGCCCGCCCCTCGGAGTCGACGAGGCCGCGCGCGGCCAGCCGTTCCCTGGCGGCGGCCCACTCCTGGTCACTCCATCCGCGTCCGGCGAAGTTCGCCACGGGGGCGGCCCCGACGGCCGCGAACGACACCAGAGACTCGCACGGGTCCAGCCCGGCCGCCTGCAACGCCACGAGGTGGCCGTCGCCGCGGTGCTCGCGCAGGACGGTGGCCGCCTGCCACAACACCAGGTGCGGCTCGTCGGGCCAGGGCAGGTCGAGGTTCGCCGCGGCGAACGTGCGTCCTGCCACCGTCACGCTCTCGGCGGCCCGCCTGGCCAGCTCCGCCGCCTCGGCCGCCTCCGGCCCGGTGACCTTGCCGCCGAGCAGGTGGCGATAGGTCTGGTCGACCGCCGTCAGCCGCGTCCGCAGCACCTGCTCGGGCGAGGCCACCTCCCAGACGGTGGGGACGTGCTCGGCGATCATCTGAGGGCTGAAGCTGTAGTACGTGGCCATGGCCAGCCGCGTCCCCGCCCGGCCGAGAGGGGCCGTCCGGTAGGCGAAGTAGCTGGGCCAGCGCGACTCCACGTCGTACCCGAGGGCCCCTGCCTCCGCGAACGCCTGCGGTGAGAAGTACAGCACCGCGTGGACCGGTTCGAGCTGGTGCCACATGCGGCGGGCGAGCCTGGACGATGCGCTCATGGCGATCCCTCTCACTGTCTAGATAAGCTATGCCAGTGACGATAGAGGCTTGGCGCATCACTGGTCAATCGCAAATAGACAGTTATGTCGGGAGGTGGGCGGAGCTCGCCGTCCTCCTGGTGAACGAACTCGCCGTCACCCACGCCCGCGGCCGCCCGGTACCCCCGCCCACGGATCGCCGGGCCGCATTGGAGTCGGCGTTCGCCGCCCACGGCTGGACCCCGACGACCACCGCCTCCGGCAGCGGTGGGGGGCCGCCGGCGCTGACCGGCGCAGAGGCTGATCGGCTCGCCGAGGTGGCCGCCGAGCTCCGGCCGATCTTCACCGGCGCCGCCGACGGGCTCAACCAGCTCCTGGTACGCCATGGCGCCGTCCCCAACCTGCACGGCGACCCGCCCATCCTGGCCTTCCACGCCCCGGGGGCGGACCTCGTGGACGCCTGGGCCGCCGACGCCGGGACGGCGCTGGCCATGGTGATCGGCGTCGGCCAGGGTGTCCGGTTGCGTACGTGCGAGGCGGGCGGATGCGAGCTCGTGTTCTTCGACGTCACCAGGAACGCCTCACGCCGGTTCTGCGGCCTGTCCTGCCAGAACCGCGCCAAGGCCAGCGCCTACCGCGCCCGCCGCCGCGCCTAGCGCCTCAACCGAGCGCCTTCTCCAACTGGGTCTTGCTCATCTTGGAGCGGCCCTTGATGTTGCGGCGTCTGGCCTCGGCGTAGAGCTGGTCGCGGGTGCGGCCGCCCGCCCCGGAGTGCGAGCGCAGGCCGCCGCGCCGGCTCGAGGAGATGTCCTCGACAGAGGTGCGGCTGGCGGTTCGCGACTCGCCGGCCCTGGCGCGTTCCTTGTTCACGGTCCTGGCGGCGATCTCCTCGGCCAGCTCTTCGCTCGTGCCCCGCTGTTTGACGCTGGCCTTGATGTGCTCGTATTGGCGTTCCCGTTTCTGGCTCGATCCCCTTGGCATGCCGTCTCCCCTCATCGAAATCTGCACTTACCTGGATGGGAGCCGCGAAACGGGGCCCCTCGGGGCATCCCACGGTGGAATAGAGTCGGAACGTGCGCCCCGTTTGTCTGCCCGGGTGGAGGGAACCCCGCTGATGACGTCCGACAAACCCTTGCGCGCGGACGCCCGCCGCAACCGCGCCCGCGTGCTGGAGGCCGCCGAGGCCGCGTTCTCGGACGAGGGCATGATGGTGCCCTTGGACGAGATCGCCCGCCGGGCGGGGGTCGGCGCGGGCACGGTCTACCGGCATTTCCCCACCAAGGAGGCGCTGTTCGAGGCGGTGATCCACGACCGGCTCCGGCAACTCGCCGAGGACGCCCGCGCGCTCACGGATGCCGAGCGGCCAGGAGAGGCGTTCCAGAGGTTCGTGGCCCAGGTGATCGAGCAGGCGATGCTGAACAAGGCGCTGTGCGACGCCCTGGAGGCCGCGGGCTCGCCCGCCAAGCCGTCCGACGGCGTCCAGGGCGACATCTGGGACGCCTTCTCCGTCCTGCTCGGCGAAGCTCAGCGGGCCGGCGCCATCCGCGCCGGCATCGACGTCGTCGACCTGCGGGTCCTGCTGTCGGGCGCGCTCACCATGGAACGCCACGCCCGTGACGCCGACCGGCCCGCCGGCCGGATGACCGAGATCCTCCTGGACGCCCTCCGAGAACACGGAAAGTCATGAATCGGGCGTTGACCGGCCCAGACGATGAGCTTCCTATCGTGAAACCTGTGAGATGGCAGGTGTCGAGAGGTGATGAGGCGTGATGGCCGGTAGGGACGAGATCGCGGCGCTGAAGCGGCGTTTGGGACGAGTAGGGGTTTGGACCAGCACGTTGAGCGGGGAGCCGGCGTCGTTCGAACGGGAGGCCGCCGCCGAGCTCGAAAGCCTCGGCTACGGGGCGCTGTGGATCGGTGAGACCCCGAAGAGCAAGGAGGCGCTCACCCACGCGGCGATCCTGCTGGGCGCCACGCGACGACTGACGATCGCGACCGGCATCGCCAACATCTGGGCCCGCGACGCCACCGCCGCCGCCAACGGCGCCAGCGCCCTGGCCGAGGCGTATGACGGCAGGTTCGTGCTCGGCCTGGGAGTGAGCCACGCGCCGGCGGTGTCGGCGAGAGGACACGACTACGAGAAGCCGGTGTCGGCGATGCGCGCCTACCTCGACGCCATGGACGCGACCGAGTACGAGGGCCCGCTGCCGCAGCCCGCACCCCGGCTGCTGGCGGCGCTGCGCACCAGGATGCTGGAGCTCGCCGCCGAGCGCGCCCACGGCGCGCACCCCTATTTCGTCACGCCCGAGCACACGGCCCGTGCCCGTGCGGCACTCGGCCCCGATCCCGTGCTGGCGCCGGAGCAGACCGTCGTGCTCGACACCGACCCGGAACGGGCGCGGCGGACCGCCCGCCGCTTCATGAAGCTGTACCTGGGGCTGCCGAACTACACCAACAACCTGCGCGACCTGGGCTGGAGCGAGGACGACGTGGCGGGCGGCGGCAGCGACGCGCTCGTCGACGCCATCGTGGCCTGGGGTGAACCAGACACGATCATCGAACGGGTCCGCGCCCACCTGGACGCGGGCGCGGACCACGTCTGCGTGCAGGCGCTGGCCGACACCCCTCGTGACACGCTGGCGGACCTGCGCGTTCTGGCCCAGGTCGGCATCGCGACGCCCTGACGCGGGACGGCGTCCGCGGTGAACTCCGGCGCGGACGCCGCCACCGGCGCCTCAGCCCGGCCTGGTTCCATTTCCGCGCCCGCCGAACAGGGCGGCGTGGCCGACGACGAAGTCCCGGATGCTCGTCGCCGGCCGTCCCGTGATGGTTTCGACGTCGTCGGTGAGGCGGGCGTAGCGGCCGCGCGCGTGCAGCCGCGCCATGGTGGCGATGTGCTCGGCCAGGTGCTCCGGCAGTCGCGCGGCGCGGAGGTCCTCCTGCAGCCACCGCTCCAGCGGCATGTCCACGTACGTGATGGGCCGCCCCAGCGCCTCGGAGTACTCGGCCGCCACGGCGTTCATGTCTTCAGAACGCGGCCCGGTCAGCTCGTACACCTTCCCGACGTGCGGGGCCGGGTCGGCCAGGACGACCGAGACGACGTCCGCGACGTCGCGGGCCGCGACCGGGGAGGTCCGCGCCGTCCCGAACGGCAGGCGGATCTCGTCCCGGCCGGCGATGGAGGCGGCGGCGAAGAGGGTGAAGAAGGGATGTTCGAGGAACACCGTGGGCCGGACGACGACTAGCGGCAGCCCCGACCAGGCGAGCGCCTGCTCGGCCAGCCAGTGCAGCCGCTGCTGGCGTGACTCTTCGGTGCTCGCGGTGGTCATCCCGGACACGGTCATCTGCGAGATGTTGACGAACGCCTCGATGTCCGGGTTCTCGCGGGCCACGGTCGCCATCACCACGGCGGCCTCCAGATAGGACGGCGAGACGCTCATGCTGAAGAACACCCGGCCCACGCCGCGCATGGCGGGCACGACGTCGGCGGCGCGCGTCATGTCGGCGACGACGACCTCGGCGCCCGTGGCCCGCAGCGCCTCGGCGCGTGCGTCCTCGCGATGGACCAGCGCCCGGACCGGCAGCTTCTGACGTCGCAGCGTCTCCACGACGGTCCGGCCGACCGCTCCGACGCTGCCGGCGGCGCCGGTCACCAGAATTCGCGACATCGTCCACCTCCAGGCCTCACCTACCACGACGCCCGTTCGTTAATCGCGCGCCCCGCTCACCGTGATCTTCTTCAGTTGCGGGTCCGCGGCGATCTCGGCCTCGGTGAACCGTTCGGTGACCCACCCGCCGCGCGAGAACAGCGCGGTCTGGTCGGTGTGGTGCGGCGATTCGGGGTTGGCCGACAGCGAATAGGTCAAGATCGTGCGCGTACGGGGGCCGCCGCGGGTGAGGTCGACGGCCATCATGAAGCTGGAACCGGTGTCCACCTCCGGATAACGCCCGTCGGCGCCGAGTGGGCCGCGCATGCGTACCCGGTCGAAGCAGCCCTCGCC
The DNA here is from genome assembly GCF_042650645.1 of Nonomuraea purpurea. Classification (NCBI taxonomy): domain Bacteria; kingdom Bacillati; phylum Actinomycetota; class Actinomycetes; order Streptosporangiales; family Streptosporangiaceae; genus Nonomuraea; species Nonomuraea purpurea. Next base: position 179,249 of record NZ_JBHSBI010000003.1, on the reverse strand, counting down.
TTCTGTGCAGCCGGGGATCGGGATCGCGGAGTAGCGCTGTGCCTGGCCCGGGGTGAGGGTCAGCGGGATGCCCCGGCTCTGGAAGGAGAACACGGCCTCGGCCAGCGCCTGCCGCACCACCGGGTCGTCGCGCTTGAGCCCCCGGGGCGTGCTCAGCGGACGCTCGGGGTCGAACGGCACCCGCCAGGGGCTGTAGACGGGGTCTCCCGGCCTGGTGGGCCGCCCCAGCCGGGTGAAGAACTCGCGCCACAGGATGGCCCCCTCGCCGTCCAGCGTGGCGCGCCCGTCCCAGTCGCGCAGCGTCGCGCAGGCGGCACGCACGTCCACGCGCTCGCCGGAGGCCGTGGCCAGCTCGGTGCTGGTACGGCACAGCGCGAGCAGGTCCCGGCGCATGAGCTCGAAGGTGTGGTTGCGCTTGGAGGCCGAGGTGGCCTGCAACGTCTCCAGCGTGAAGCCGGGCGCGCCGAGCCCGTCGGCCCCGGACAGCCGCCGGGCGATCATGTCCAGGCTGACGCGGGGACGCGGCCCCGGCTCGGTACGCGCCTTGCCCCACACTCGCGCATAGCCGGTCAGCGGCGCCGCCGGGTTCGTCATCCAGAAGGTGTTGTTGGAGTTGGCCACGTAGTCGGCGCGGGTCAGCCTCGGCTGGGCGGCCGGCCCGAAGATGCCGGGCACGACGGCGTCGCCGTCCCTGCCCCACAGGCACGCGGAGGTCGAGCCGTCCAGGACGTACTCCTCAAGGCCCGGGACGGGGGAGGGCTTGGCGCAGCGCTCCGCCTGGGCGTCGGTGACGTGGGGGACGACCGAGGCGTCGGCGAAGGAGGCGCTCCCGCCGACGTCGGTGGCCAGCGTGTGGACGAACGCCATGCCCTGATACCTGTCCTGGGCCGCGCGAAGCTGGGTGAGGTCCTTCGCCCTGGCCATGGCCAGCCATTCGTCGGCCGCGCGCAGGTTCGCGGCGTTGGCGTCGGCCAGCGCGTAGGCGACCTCGCCGGTGCGCCCTGCGGCCAGCACGGGGCCGTAACGCGAGGTGTAGAGCGTGCGGCCGGCGACGGTGCCGTCCCGCAGGGTGACCTGCACCTCCTGGCGGCCCATCGGCTCGGTCCCGCCGTCCACCCGATAGCTCGTGGGATCGCCTGCCACGAGGTCGAGGCGGTAGAGGGTGAAGCGCTGGGCGTGGGAGACGGTGTGGGTCCAGGCCATGGTCGCGTTGTGGCCGATCTGGACGACCGGCGTGCCGTACAGGCTGCCGCCGGAGACGTCGAGCACGCCGGGAATGGTGAGCTGCACCTGGTAGAAGCGGCGGATCCCGTTCCACGGGAAGTGCGGGTCGGCCAGCAGCATGCCGCCGCCGTCGCGGGTGGCCGCGCGGCCGAGCGCCCACGCGTTGCTGCCCGCGGCGATCCGGCGCCGCGGCCCCTCGGCCGCGCTCTCCCCGACGATCTCCTCCTTGAACCGGGCGCCGCTGCTCATGCGGTTGAGGTCGAGGAGGTTGTTCCACAGGTCGGTGGCGGTGATGGGGCCGACCCAGGACTTGCCCCGGCACGTGGGGTCCGGCAGGTTCGCCACGCCGGTCTCCTCCAGGTAGCGGTTGTACCCGGCGACGTAGCCGTCGACGAGCCCGCGCAGCTCCTGGCCCGGCCCCACCGGCGCGGGCTGGGCCAGCAGCCGCGCCACGACGCCCGAGTCGGCGACGCTCTTGTAGTAGACGTCGCTGACCAGGTTGGCGACCGGGCCGGCCGGGTCGTCGGACTGGGCCTGCGGCCCGAAGTGCCTGGACCGCTCACCCCGCAGGGTCACCACCCATGAGGCCAGCACGCACAGGTTGTCCTGCGCGAAGGCGTAGCCGTACCCGAATCCGAGCCCGCCGTAGTCGCGGGCGGACACGTGCGGGATGCCGTACTCGGTGCGCCGGATCTCGGCGGTGTAGCGGCCGTCGTCGGCCAGGGCGGGCGCCTCGGCGGGCACCACCCCCGCGGCGGCCAGGGCGAGCACCATGGCCAGTCTTAAGATGAGTTTCATCGCGACTCCTATTCGAAGCGTGCGTTGTCGGGCGCGGTCAGCCGCCGCAGCAGCGGCAGCGTCGTGAGGATCACCAGCAGGCAGGTGGCCAGCCCGGCGCCGACGGCCGCGAAGTACACCGGCCCCGGCATCGCCGGCGTGGCCCCCTTCATCGCGAGCTGGCCGATGGCCGGCTCGGCCACGCCGAAGCCGGCGCCGGCGGCGAGTACGGCGGCCAGGATCAGCGGCAGCGCCGACTCCAGCAGCACCACCGCGGCCAGGGTGCGGGTGGGCGTGCCGGCCAGGCGCAGCAGGGTGAACGGCCGCCTGCGCTCCACCAGCCCGCCCCCGACCGCGACCACGAGGCTGCAGCCGCCGGTGACCAGGGTGAGCGCGACCATGGCCAGGGCGACGTTCTCCGCCCGCGTGTACAGCTCTGCCCTGACCTGGGCGATCTCGGCGAAGGTCATCGGCGCTTCGGTGGTGTGGCCGGCCAGCAGGGTGCGCAGCCGCTCCAGCGTCGCCGCCTCGTCCGTGCTGACCAGGACGGCCTCCAGGTCGAGCCCGGCGGTGGTGGAGGCGGGCGGGCTGGCCGGGCCCGCCAGTGGGAGGAGCCTGTCGACGGTGAGCGGGTTGTCGGCGCCGATGACGCGGGCGAAGTTCCCCATGACGGCCCGCGCGCCCTCGGGGCAGCTGCCGAGCACCGGGTGGCGGGCCAGGCTCGCGCATTCGACGACGGACGTCGCCGGCGGCGGGCCGTCATCGCGCGGCGGCAGGACGGCGTCCCGGTCCGCCCGCGCGTAGATCGGCATCACGCTCACGCCCGGGTGGGCGCGCAGCCGTTCGAGCAGTTCCGCCCCCGCCCGCGACGGCAGTCCCGCGCTGCCCGGCCGCAAGAACGTGGCGCCCAGCACGTCGTTGAGCGTGCCCCCTGCCACCGCCCGCTGGCCCTGGACCACCGCCGGCACGAGGGCCGCGATCGCCGTCCCGATGAACACCGCCAGCACCAGCCCGCTCACCGACCTGAAAGCGGTCTTCGGATCGGCTGCCAGCCGCTGCGCGGCCAGCAGCGTCGCCGCGCCGCGGGTCAGGCGGGCGGTCAGGCGCGCGGCCACCAGCGTCAGCCACGGCCCCGCCAGCACGAGCCCGACCATGATGAGCACGATCGCGGTGTCGGCCACCAGGGCGTCGGGTTTGCCCTCCTTGAACGCCGGTCCCGCGAACAGCCCCAGCCCGGCCAGGAGCGGGATCACCCGCCACGCCCTCGGCGGCGGCGGCGCGGTCTTCCTGGCCACGCCCAGCGGTGAGATCCGCACCCGGCGCAGCGACCACAGGGCCGCGCCGGCGGCGACGAGCGGCACGCAGACGAGCACGGCCGCGTACTGCCACAGGCTCGGGGCGGCCAGGTCGGGGAAGAAGCGCGAACCGGTGATCCGCACCTCGGCCACGGCCGGTCGCAGCGGCTGGAAGAGCAGGACGCCGGCCAGCGCGCCGAGCAGCGCGCCCACGGCCGCGTCCACCGCGGCCAGCGTGTTCACCTGCCGGATGGTGCCGCCGACCAGCCTGATCGCGGCGAAGCGGGTCTCGCGGCGGGCGGCGGCCAGCCGGGTGGCGGTGCCCACCAGCACCAGCAGCGGGACGATCAGCCCGACGGCGGCGATGCCGAACCCGAACCGGTAGACCTCCGCGCCCTCGTCGCGCGCGGGCTCGCCGGCGACCGTGCCGACCTGCCGGGTGCCGAGCATGGCGGAGACCTGCTGCGGCGTGCGTCCCACGACGATGACCAGTTCGTCGGGCCCGGACAGCGCGGCGCGGCCGATCAGGCCCGCCCGCGTTCCCGGGAAGCGGTCGGCGAGTTGCTCGCGCGGCGCCGAGTCCAGCAGCCTGGCCAGCGCGGGGGAGGCGTAGTACCGGCCGGGGCCCGGCATCTGGGACAGGCCGGGGATGACCGGCCCCGAGGCGCCGAGCGTGGCGGCGTCCAGCCTCTTGATGGTCTGGCCCGCGTAGAAGTCCTCGCGCAGGTTCCACAGCGCGCCGGCGGCGGTGGCGTCCAGGGCCCAGCCGCTGGGGGCGGTGCCGCGCGTGCACTCCCAGCAGGGGCGCGCGCCGGTGGCCTGGAAGGCGTTGAACAGCGACAGCGTGGCCAGCAGCACCACGACGCCGACCGCCACCCCGGCGACGATCAACGTCAGCCTGGCTGCCGCCTCACGGCCGCCGCGCAGCGACAGGCGCAGGCCCAGCAGGATCATCGCACGATTCCGGTGGCGTACGGGTCGGTCACCTTGCCGTCGCGGACGACGACCTCCCGGTCGGCGCCGGCGGCCACCCTGGCGTCGTGCGTCACCACGATCACGGTGACGCCCTCCTCGCGGGCCAGGCCCACCAGCAGCTCCATCACGTGCTCGCCGGTGAGCGAGTCGAGCGCGCCGGTCGGCTCGTCGGCGAAGACGACCCTCGGCCGCGTCACCAGCGCCCTGGCGATGGCCACCCGCTGCGCCTGCCCGCCGGACAGTTCCCCGGTATGGCGGCCGCCCAGCTTCGCCAGGTCCAGCCGCTCCAGCCAGGAGGCGGCCCGCGCGTGGGCGTCCTTGCGTTTGGCGCGGCCGAGCAGCAGGGGCAGCGCCACGTTCTCGGTCACGGTCAGCTCGGGCACGAGCTGGCCGAACTGGAAGACGAACCCGAAGGCGGTGCGCCGCAGTTCGCTGCGGCGGGCGTCGTCCAGCGTGTCCATCCGGCGTCCGTCGAACCACACCTCGCCGCTGTCCGGGGTGAAGATCCCGGCCAGGCAGTGGAGCAGCGTCGACTTCCCCGAGCCGCTGGGCCCCATGATCGCCAGCACCTCGCCGGCGGTCACCGACAGGCTGGCCGCCCGCACCGCGGGCGTGTTGCCGTACGAGCGGGTGATGTTCTCGGCCCGCAGCAGCGCGTCGGCGATCACCGTTCGCGCACCTTCTCCGCCAGCGCCCCCAGCCGGGCCTGGGTGACGTCGATCCATCGCAGGTCGGCCTCCAGGCGGAACATGGCGTGGTCGGCCAGCAGCGTGTCGATCAGCGCGCCGCCCCGCTTGACCTCGGACAGCTCTCGCATGCGCCGCAGGTGAGTGGAGCGCTGGGCGTCGAGGTAGCCCGCCGCGTCGCGGCCCAGCATCAGCGCCAGCACGACCTTGGTGAACAGCACGGTCTGCAGGAACGGCTCGGCCGCCACCGGCTCGGCCAGCCAGGCCCCGACCTCGTTCCTGCCGATCGGGGTGATGGCGTAGCGCTTGCGGTCGGGGCCGTCGCCCGGCTCGCTCTGCCCGGCGCTCACCTTGCCGTCTCTGGCCAGGCGGGCGAGCGTGGCGTACACCTGGCCGAACGGCAGAGGCTTGCCTCCGCCGAGGTAGGTGTCGTAGTCGCGTTTCAGGTCGTATCCGTGGCTCGGCTCCCGTTCCAGGAGGCCGAGCAGCGCAAGGGGGACGCTCATGATCGCTGACTATACTCTGAGCGTATATACGGCGCGAATAAGGCAGCCACGCCGCCCGGCCCGCTCTCCCCACCGGATCCGGCAGGAGCGGCCCCGCCGCCTGAGAAATGCCGGTTTCCGGTTATGTCATTAGCGGGTTTCCGACCTATTCGGCCGCTGTAACGCACGCGGCCCGCATAGTACTTTCCGTTGATGGTCAAATCTTCTGCTGCGCGCTTATCGCGCCTGGCCGCGTGCCTGGTCATCGCCGCCGCATCGCCGATCGGACTGGGTGTCACAACCGCGCACGCGCGCACCCCCAATGCCGTCATCGTCTGGGACAGAAACGCCCAGACCGCGATCTGGGACGTCGCGGGCCAGCAACCGCAGGTCCAGGCGCGGAGTTTCGCGATGGTGCACGGAGCCGTTTACGACGCGGTCAACGCCATCGCCGGCACCCCGTACCAGCCGTACCTGATCGCACCGACCGCCAACGGAGGCGAATCGACGGACGCGGCCGTGGCGACCGCGGGCTTCCGCGTGCTGAACGCGCTGTTCCCCGCCCAGCGGGAAAGACTGAAAACGCAGTACGACGAGGCGCTGGCCGCGATTTCCGACGGCACCGCCAAACAGCGCGGAATCGCCGTGGGCGCCCAGGCGGCCGACGCGATGATCGCCGCGCGGGAGAACGACGGGGCGTTCGGAGACCCGAACTGGCCCGTGGGCACCCGGCCAGGCCAGTGGCGGCCCGCGCCTCCCGCCTTCGCCTCCGACGGGGCGTGGGTCGCGGGCCTCAAGCCGTTCCTCATCCCGAGCGCGTCCATGTTCCGTACCTCCGGCCCGCCCCCGCTGACCAGCCGGCAGTACGCCCGCGACTTCAACGAGGTCAAAACGATCGGCGCGGCCGCCAGCACGGTGAGAACCGCCGACCAGACGCAGGCGGCCATCTGGTGGCACGACCGGCACCTGGCCGAATGGCAGATCAAGCGTGACCTCGCCACGAAACAGCGGCTGAGCACGCTGCAGACGGCGCGGATGTTCGCCATGGTCGACCTGGCCGAGGCCGACGCCACGACCGCCTGCTTCAACGAGAAGGCGGCGTGGACCTTCTGGCGGCCGGTCACCGCGATCCGGCTGGCCGACACCGACGGCAACCCGGCGACGGAGGCCGACTCCGCCTGGACGCCGTTGCTCGTCACGCCGCCACACCCCGACTTCACCTCCGGGCACGCCTGCTTCACCGCGGCCAGCATGTCGGCGCTGAGGCATTTCTTCGGCCGGGACGACATCCCCTTCAGCGGATACAGCGCCGACTCGGGCACCACCCGGCATTTCCGCGGGTTTTCGCAGGCGGTCGCCGAGGTGATCGAGGCCCGAATCTGGGGCGGAATCCACACGCGGACGGCGGACGTGGAGGGCGCGAAAATCGGGAAGAAAGTCGCCGCCTACGCGGTCGCGCACCACTTCCGGTCGAACAGATGACTGATCCGCTGGGCCGATCCCTCGTGGATGCCATGACAGAGTCGCTGATGACGCCGCTGTTGCGGCAGAATAGCCGTTTCTAGGATGGCAGGTGCGAAGGGTATGGTGAGGTTTGTGACGACATTTCGGATCAGCGAGGCCGCCGCGCTGCTCGGGGTCAGCTCCGACACCGTCCGCCGCTGGGTGGACTCGGGGCGGCTGACGGCCGAGCGGGACGAGAACGGTCACCGCCGGGTCGACGGCGCCGACCTGGCCGCCTTCGCCCGCGCCCAGGTCGAGTCGACCGGCGAAGGCGGGCGTTCGTCGGCGCGCAACCGCTTCCGCGGCATCGTCACCGAGGTGATCCGCGATGCGGTGATGGCGCAGGTGGAGATCGCTGCCGGGCCGTTCCGCGTGGTGTCGCTGATGAGCCGCCAGGCCGCCGACGAGCTGGGCCTGGAGGTGGGGGTGGTGGCGGTCGCCGTGATCAAGTCCACCAACGTCGTCGTGGAGATCCCCGGCCACGAACGCGTGGCCAGTCACTTGTGAGGAGCCCCGCTTGGTGTTCAGGCGTTTTTCCCGCTGGGTCCGGGTCGCTTATGAGCGCTTGGTGCTGTAGGAGTGGGCGCCGGCGCCCGCCTGGGCGCCGCCCTCGACGATCAGGTACTCCTCGCGGATCGGCGTGCCGTCCAGCCACGCCTCCAAGATTTCGCGGGTCCCCGCGGCGTAACGGGTCTGCGCCGACAGCGACGAGCCGGAGATGTGCGGCGTCATCCCGTGGTGCGGCATCGTCCGCCAGGGGTGGTCGGACGGCGCGGGCTGGGGGTACCAGACGTCGCCGGCGTACCCGGCCAGCCGGCCGCTCTCCAGCGCGCGCACGATCGCGTCGCGGTCGGCGATCCGCGCGCGGGCCGTGTTGATCAGGTACGCGCCGCGCTTCATCGTGGCGATCAGCGCGTCGCCGAACAGTCCTTCGGTCTCGGGGTGCAGCGGCGCGTTGACGGTCACCACGTCGCAGTGCGGGACCATGGCGGCGGCGTCAGGGTGGAAGGTGAGCCCGAGCTCCTGTTCGACCTCGGCCGGCAGGCGGTGCCGGTCGGTGTAGTGCAGGTGCACGTCGAACGGCTTGAGCCGGCGCAGGACCGCCGTCCCGATGCGGCCGGCGGCCACCGTTCCGACGTGCATGCCCTCCAGGTCGTAGGAGCGGGCGACGCGGTCGGCGATGTTCCAGCCGCCGTCCAGCACGGTCTGGTGGGCGGGCAGGTAGTCGCGGACCAGGGACAGGATCATCATGACGACGTGTTCGGCGACGCTGATGCTGTTGCAGTAGGTGACCTCGGCGACCGTGATGCCGCGGGCGATCGCCGCGTCCAGGTCCACGTGGTCGGAGCCGATGCCGGCCGTGACGGCCAGCTTCAGCTTGGGCGCGCGGGCGATGCGCTCGGCCGTCAGGTACGCGGGCCAGAAGGGCTGCGAGATCACCACGTCCGCGTCGGCCAGTTCGCGGTCGAACACCGAGTCGTCGCCGTCCTTGTCGGAGGTGACCACCAGCGTGTGGCCGCGCCCCTCCAGGAACCTGCGCAGCCCCAGCTCGCCCGAGACGCTGCCGAGCAACTGGCCGGGGGTGAAGTCGATGCCCTTCGGGCTGGGCAGCGTCTGGCCGCCCGGGTAGCCGGCCAGATCGGGCAGGCCGTCTCGCGCGTAGGAGGCCGGGTATCCGTCGATCGGGTCGTCGTACAGCACGCACAGCACCTTCGCCATGGTTCCTGCTCCTCGTCGGTTGTGGTGATTCCACTGTCCGCCGGGGGATTTGCGCAGGTCAAAGCGTTTGTTTCTATCGGCTGATAGACGGCGTCTCTCACGCCAGGTGCTCGCGGGCCAGCCGGTCGAACACCTCGCGCAGGTCGAGATCGCGGGCGATGTCCCGCAGGGCCCGCGCCATCATCGGCTCGGGCCCCGTACCGGCGGCGACCAGCCCGACGGAGGGCTCGCGCGCGGGCCGCTCCAGCCGCACGACCCGCATCCCCTCCGGCACCCCGAACATGTGCAGCCACGCGTGCGCGATCACGCTCGACCAGCGGTGGGTCGCCACGTGCGCGAACAGCGCCGAGACGGTGTCGGTCTCGATCGCCGGGACGGCCACCGCCCCGGCCGCGCGGAAGTTCGCGTCCAGGATGCGACGGTTGCGCATCTCGGGGGCCAGCAGGCACAGCGGCAGCGCGGCGACCTCCGCCCAGCGCGCCACCCGCCGATCGGCCAGTTCGCCGTCGGACGGGGTCAGCAGCAGGTATCGCTCCTCATACAGCGGGCTGGTCCGCACCTCGCCGAGGTCCTCCTCGTCGTCGAGGTATGTCATCGCCATGTCGATCTCGAACTCCGCCAGCCGCCGCGCGATCTCCCGTGACGACAACGACGTCAGCAACACCCTGACGTGCGGATACCGCTCGCAGAACGGCGTGGTGAGCAGCGAGGCCGCGGTCAGCGCGGTCGGGATCGCCCCCATCCGCAACGTGCCCGACAGCCCCCCGCGCATCCTGGACAGGTCCTGGCGCAGGGCGTCGACGTCGGACAGGATGCGGTGCGCCCACAACACCACCCGCTCACCCTCCGGGGTCAGCCCGGAGAACTTCCGCCCACGGCGGACGAGCGGCACGTCCAGTTCGCGTTCCAACTTGCGGATGGCCGCCGACAACGACGGCTGGGAAACATGACAGGACGCGGCGGCCCGCGCGAAATGCCGCTCCCTGGCCAAGGCCACCAAATACTCCAACTGGCGCAACAACACGCCACAGCATCACCCACCCGCCCCTGTCCCGTCCATCCCGCCGCCGGAAAAGCGGTGGACGGCGTCGTTACGGTGGTTCGTATGAGCGTTGTCGATGTTGACCGTTTCGCCGCCGACGGGTTCGTCAAACTGGAGGCGGCCGTGCCCCGCGAGGTCGGCGACCAGGCCAGGGCGCTGGTGTGGCAGCAGATCGGCCTGTCGCCCGACGACCCCTCCGGCTGGAAGCAGCCCGTCGTGTGGGCCGCCGACCTGGCCGGTCAGGGGCCGTTCGGGGAGTTCATCCGCAGCCCGCTGCTCCACCAGGCGCTGGACGAGGTGGCAGGGCCAGGCGGATGGGTGCGGAGTGGGTCCATCGGCAACATGCCGATCCGCTTCCCGGGCGTCGCCGCGCCCTGCCGCACTGACCATGGACGCGACGCCGCTGGACGGGCTGGAGCACATCGACTGGGCCGCGTTATGGGACTGCCAGGGTGACGACCTGCCCGAATGGATCGACGCGGACACGACTCAGGCTCTCAGAGAGCTGATGAGCATCGGCTAAGCCCTCGTCGATGACGGTGCGGAAGGTCACGGAGACGCGCCGCCCGCGCGGAACGCGGCCCGCCGCGCCGGGGTCGCTCTTCCGCGCGGCAATACTGTGACGCCAGCTGTATCGGGCGGGCCCCGCCATGATGCACAGGCTGCCCGGAGCAAGCGGCACCTCCGCCCTCCTGCCGTCCCCCGGGTGCGTGAAGTCCATGACGCACCCGGAACCCAAGGAGATCGCGGCGACGACCGGGCCGAAGCAGGGCATGCAGTCGACGTGCGGGCTGATGCCCTGACCCGGCAGGTATTCGTTGACGATGACCTGGCCGGCTTCGGCCCGCATGAGCCCTTCGTGGACCAGGCGCTTGGCGTGCTGCCCGGCCCACGTGGGGATCGGCGGTGCGGGGGAGGCGTTCGCCACGCTGCGGCGGCCGTAGTCGTAGCGGTGGCCGTAGTGCTGCACGCGGCGGCGCAGCGGGGACGACCACTCGGCGGCGTCGATGGCGGACAGCAGCGACGCGCAGGCGTCGGGCGCCAGCCAGTCAGGGAGGTAGCGCAACCCCGGCGGCAGGCGATCACGGGCGTCGAAGGGCTCCGGCATGGCGGGACAGTATCGGGACCGACCGACAGAAACGGCCACCGTGGGCAGCGCCTCGACGGAGCCGAACGCGCCGGGATGGATCGGCGGGAAAGGAAGGCGGTCCTCAGGAAGAGGAGGTCAGTACAGCCAGCGGAAGGAGCGGACCACGTCCGCCGCGTCACGGCCGGCCGCCCAGGCGGCGTCGGAGGCGCGTACCGCGCGGAAGGCGTCAGTGAGCTCCTCGCCCAGCGCGCTGCGGATGCGCTCGTTGGTCAGCAGCGCCCCGAGCTGCTCCTCGACGCTCGTGGGCAGCCGGTGGATGCCGCGTTCCGCACGCTGCTCGTCGGTCCAGGTACCGGGGTCCTCCTGCACGGGGCCGGGAGGCGTGAGGCCGTCCTCGACACCGGCCAGGCCGGCGGCGATGACGGCGGCCAGCGCCAGGTAGGGGTTGGCCGAGGCGTCCGACGGCTTGAGCTCGACGTTGGCGTGCGCGGCGCCCAGCAGGGGAGTGGCCGGTACGAGCCGCAGGGCCGCCTCCCGGTTCTGCACGCCCCAGAACGTGTACGCGCCTGACCAGTAGCCGGGCCGCAGCCGCTGCAGCGAGGACAGGCTGGGCGCGGTGACGGCCACGATCGCGGGCAGGTCGCGCAGCAGCCCGGCCAGGTAGGCGCCGCCCTCGGCAGTCATGCCTTCTGGGCCGTCACCGCCGGACAGCAGGTTCGTCCCCGAACGGGACAGCGAGGTGTGCAGGTGCCAGCCGTTGCCCACCTGGCCGAGGGTGACCAGCGGGGCGAAGCTCGCCCGCAGACCGTGGGCGCGGGCGGCGGCGTGCACGGTCTGCCTGGCCAGGAGTTGGCGGTCGGCGGCGGTGACCGGGTCGGCGGGGGCGATGTCGAACTCGAACTGCCCCGGCCCGTACTCGCCCTGGAACTGCCCGATGGGCACGCCGTTGCGGTCGAGGTCGCGCAGCAACCGCGCGGCGAAGGCGTCGACGGCCAGCATCTTGGCCGGCCCGTAGGACGGCCCGTCGAAAACGGGGCGCGGGTCGTCGTCGCCGTCGGCCCGGCTGAGGTGGAACTCGATCTCATAGCCGGCCAGGAAGTCGAGCCCCAGATCAGCGGCCCGGCGGACCTGGCGTTCCAGCGCGCCCCGCTGGTCGTACGGCCACGCCGAACCGTCGGCGGCCACCTGCCGTCCGGGCACCCACGCGAACCCGGGCTGACCGGCGAGCCGCACCATCCGGTCGGAGACCGGCACCAGCCGGATGTCGCCTGAAGGGGTGCCCAAAGGGGCATGGTCGAACGTGATCGCGTCATGGGAGTCGAACACCGCGAACAGCGGCGTCACGCCGACTCCCCGCTCGCTCACCGCGCCGAACTGGTCGACGGGCACCGTGCGTGAGCGCGGGATCCCGTTGTTGTCGGCCCAGACGATCGTGACTCCGACGACGCCGTCGTCGCTCGGACCCGACCCGTCCGTGCCGGTCCGCGGCGCGCCCGCGGTCGCCTGGTCGAGCATCGACATCCCCCCACGATCCGGATCGTGCCTGGTCACAGCGTCGAGCGCCGCGCCGGGGTCACTTTACAGCCAGCCGGTGCCCGCCCATGGGCGCCACGCCCATGGACATCGTCCGCGTTGGCGTCGAGATTGGTCGGCAGGCATCGCACGACACGAGGAGCGCGCACGAGGTTCGTGGAACTGGCCTCGGTGGACGGGTACATCTGGTCGCCCCGGCGGCGAACGTGCCCTGCACCGCGGCGGGGCTGCGGACGCTGCGGGAGCGGGGCGTGGTGACGCCGGCGGACTTCGTCTGCGGGGCCGGTGCCACGATCGGCTACCACGCCGAGATGGCGGGCGGGGTCTCCGACGCCGCTTCGGCGCGGGCCCTGGTGGAGGAGCGGATCGGCGGGCTCACCGCCTCGGCGCTGGAGCATCCCGACGGCCCGTACGCCGGCTCGTGCGCCGTGGCCGAGGCGTTCCTCGCCACCTGGCGCGACCCCGACGGCCCGCCCCTGGCCCCCGACACCACGGCCACCACGTGACGATCGGCCCTGAGGTCTTGTCCGTCTTGAATTCTTGTATGACAATATTTCGCGTCTGACAAAAAGCCTGACGAGAGGTGTGTCACGATGCGAACTTCCGACTGGCCCCGTACGGCGACCCGATGGACGCAACTGACGTTGGCCGAGGACGACCCGGCCCATCTCGATGTCGGCTTCTGGACGGAGGTGATGCGGGAGAGCAGGTCCAACGCCGCCTGCATCAGCGCCGGAGGCTATATCGCCTACTATCCGACGCGCATCCCCTTCCATTACCGCAGCTCCTTCATGGGCGACACCGACCCGTTCGGCGCGCTGGTCGAGGCGGCGAGGGGGCTGGGCATGCACGTCATGGCCAGGGTGGACCCGCACGCCGTGCACGCCGACGCGGCCAGGGCGCATCCCGAGTGGCTGGCGTGCGACCCGCAGGGGGAGCCCATCGAGCACTGGTCGTACCCCGGCATCTGGCTGACCTGCGCTTTCACCGGCTACCACCGCGAGTTCATCACCGAGGTGACGCGCGAGATCGTGCGGGAGTACGACGTGGACGCCGTCTTCGCCAACCGCTGGGAGGGCTACGGCGGCATCTCCTACAGCGAGGAGGCCCGGCGCTCCTTCCGCGACGAGACCGGGTTCGAGCTGCCCAAACGCGAGCGCGACCCGTCCGATCCCGCCTGGCCCGCCTACGTGGCCTGGCGGCGGCGCAAGCTGAGCGACCTGGTCGCGATCTGGGACGCGGCGGTCAAGGATCTGCGGCCGCACGCCCGCTTCATCCCCAACCTGGGCGGCTTCGCCGCCCGCGACCTGGAGCCCGAGCTGGTCCGCCGGGTCTACCCGCTGTTCGTGGTCGACAAGCAGGGCCGTTCGGGGATCGAGGCGCCCTGGGTGGCCGGGCGGGTGGCCAAGCGCAGCCGAGGTCTGTTCCCCGACCGGCCGATCGGGCTCATCGCCTCCGTCGGCCCCGAGCACCACCAGCACCGGTGGAAGGACTCGGTGGCCCCGCCCGAGGAGGTGCGGACCTGGATCGTGGACGGCTTCGCGCAGGGCGCGTTCCCGTGGTTCACCAAGTTCAACGCCACCGTCTCCGACCCCCGCTGGGTGCCGGCCGTGGTGGAGGCGTTCGACCTGCACGCGCGCCTTGAGCCGGTGTTGTCGGCGATGCCGGTCACCGCCGAGGTCGCGCTGCTCGACCCCGGCAGGGCGGGCAAGCTCGTGCCGGGGGCGGCACACAGCTTCCCCGACGAGGACGGCTTCTACCAGGCGCTGGTGGAGGCGCGGATCCCGTTCGAGCTCCTGGCCGACCAGATGCTGACCGCCGAGCGGCTGCGTCCGTACAAGGTGCTGGTCCTGGCCAACGCCGAGCACCTCGGCCAGGCGCAGTGCCAGGCGATCCGGGAGTACGTCGCGCAGGGCGGCGGGCTGGTGGCCGCCTACCAGTCCTCCCTGTACGACGAGCACGGCGAGCCGCGCGCGAACTTCGGCCTGGCCGACGTCTTCGGCGCCGACCTGCTCGAACCGGTCAGAGGGCCGGTGAAGAACAACTACATCGCCCTGACCGGCGACCACCCGGTGAACGCCGGCTTCGGCGGCGCCCAGCGCATCATCGGCGGCACCCGGCTGCTGCGGGTCGCGGCCGGGGAGGACACGCGGGTGCCGTTCCGGTTCGTCCCGGACTTTCCCGACCTACCCATGGAGGAGCTGTACGCCAGGCAGGCCCCCGACGCCCCGGCCGTCATCACCAGGCAGGGTCAGGGCCGGGTCGTCTACTTCCCGTTCGATCTCGGCGCGGTCTTCTGGGAGGCGCTCCAGGCCGACCACGGCCGCCTGATCGCCAACGCGGTGCGGTGGGCGCTCGGCGCCGAGCCCGAGGCCACCGTACGCGGGCCGGGGCTGGCCGACCTCGCCGTGCGCAAGGACGAGCGCGGCCTGGCCGTGACCGTCGTGAACCTCACCAACCCGATGGCCATGCGCGGCGCCATCAGGGAGACCATCCCGCTGCCACCGCAGACCGTGACCGTCGCCCTGCCGCCGGGCGTCGAGGAGGCCACGGCCCGGCTGCTGGTCGCCGACGCCGACGTCCCCGTCGTGGTCCGCGACGGCCGGGCCGAGGTGGAGCTGACCGGCATGGGGCTCATCGAGGTCGTGCACCTGATCTGGGGGCGGCGATGAGCAGGGCGTGGTGGCGTGAGCCGTTCCGGATGTTCCAGACCAACCTCCACGAAGTGGACGCCGGGCTCGACGTCGAGCGGGTGCTCGACTACCTGGAGGAGTTCGGCGCGAACACCTGGCTGATCAGCGTCGGCGGCATCCTGTCCAACTACCCGACCGACCTGGACTTCCAGACGCGCAACCCGCATCTGGCAGAGCGGCCGTCCGGCGACCTGATCGGCGACGCCGTGGCGGCGGCCCGCCGCAGGGGTGTGCGCGTCCTGGCCCGCATGGACTTCTCCAAGATTGACCACCGGCGGGCCGAGGAGCATCCCGAGTGGTGCTTCGTCTCGCCCTCGGGCGAGCCGCAGGTCTACAACGGGCTGACCAGCGTGTGCCCGAGCGGCGACTACTACCAGGTCAAGCTGTTCGAGGTCATCGGGGAGGTGCTCGACAGGTACGAGATCGACGGCTTCTTCCTCAACTGGATGTCGTTCAACGAAGTGGACTACAGCCGGCGCTACTGGGGGGTCTGCCAGTGCCTGGCGTGCGCCCGCCGCTTCGGCGACGAGCTCCCCGAAGGGCCTGACTCGCCCGGCTACGGGCGCTGGCGGACGTTCGCCCGCGACACGCTCGAAGACCTCAACGCTCGGATCAGGGCCGAGATCGCCGGGCGGCGGCCGCAGGCGGCGCTGATCCTGGGCGAGCACGCCGACATCGTCTTCCACGAGGCCAACAACGCCGTCGGCCGGCCCCTGTGGCACCACCGCACCAGCGAGCACGTCAGCGCGGCCAAGTCGCATCGGCCGCAGGTGCCGGTGCTGGTGAACTCGGTCGGGTTCGTGGACATGCCGTACCGGATGGCGGGGGAGGAGCCCTACCACTTCGCCCAGTACCTGCTGCAGGCGATCTCCCGTGGGGCGATCCCGTCCACGTACATCATGGGGACGCCCGATGACAGCCCGTACGAGTGCCTGGGGATCGCGGGCGAGATCACCCGATTCCACCGCGACCACGCCGGCCTCTACCGGGACCTGGTCTCCGAGGCGGGCACGCTGCTCGTCCGGCCCGAGGGGGAGTCCGCCGAGTTCCAGGGGCTGTACCTGGCGCTGCTCGAGCGGCACATCCCCTTCGACGTGCTGCCGGTGGGCAAGCTGCCGGTGAGCGACCTGTCCCGGTACCGGACGGTCGTGCTGCCCGACCTCGGCCCGCTGGCCTGCCCCGAGGTGCTGGACGCCTACGCCGAGTCGGGCGGGAGCGTGCTGGCGACCGGTTCGAGCGGCTTCGACGTGGACCAGCCCCAGCTCGCCTGCCTGCCCGCGGCCCGCCGCCTGGCGAGCTGGGAGAGCGAGGAGTCCGTGCGCTCGCTCCACCTGCGCGGCGAGCACGGCATGGTGCCCGTGATCGGCGCCTTCCACGTGATCGAGCCGGCCGAGCAGGCCCAGACGGGCCTGTTGGCGCTGTCCAGAGCCAGGTACGGCCCGCCGGAGAAATGTCACGGCCACCACGAAACCGCTCATCCCGGCTGGCTGAGCACCCCTTACGGCCGGGGCAGGGGCGTGCTGATGCCGTGGACCGTCGGCCGCGGCTACCGCGAGAGCGGGCTGAGCGCGCATCGCGACCTGTTCGCCGGCCACGCGGGGCCCGGCCTGGACACCGGCCTGCCCGAGCAGGTGGAGATCGTGCCCGCCCGCTCGGGCGAGGCGAGGGTGATCCACCTGCTCAACCGCTCCGGCGACGCCGACCAGCGCTTCCGCCGGCCGGTGCCGATCGCCCCCGCGTGGCTGGAGCTCCCGTGGCCGGGCGAGTGGCGGGCCTACGCCCTGCGCGCGGGCCGCGAACTGGAGATCGACGAGCGCAAGGTAGGCCTCCCCGAGATCGACCTGTACGAAGTGATCGCTCTGGCAGATTGTCAAACAAGTATTCATGACCTATTGACGGTCACGTCAGACAAATGAACACTAGGTCATCACCGGGGTAGCCGGTCCCCTGTGAGAACGACGGGAGAACAGTGATGAGCGGACTCGATCGGCGGGGATTCCTGAAACTGGCGGCGGCCGGAGTGTTGGGGGCGAGCCTCTCGGCGTGCGGCGGCGGCTCCGAGGGGGGCGCCGGCTCACTGAGATACGCCTTCTGGGGCAACAACGTCCGGCAGCAGAACTACACCAAGGCACTCAAGGAGTTCGTCGCCAAGAACCCGGGCATCCAGGTCGAGCCGGAGTTCGCCGAGTACGGCGCCTTCCAGGAGCGCATGACCACCCAGATGGCCGCCCGCGACGTGGCCGACATCTTCTGGGTGGCCTCACCCCAGGTGATGACCTACCACAAGAACAAGCTCTACCGCCGCCTCGACGACATCCCGACCCTCAACCTGGCCGACTACTCCAAGGAGGAGCTGGAGTCGTTCAAGCTGGGCGGGCAGCTCAACACCATGCCGTTCGGCATCTTCGTCGGCGTCATCCGCTACAACGAGAGCTTCGCCGAGGAAGACGACGTCAAGATCCCGCCGAAGGAGGCCGACTGGGACGCCTGGTCGGCCTTCCTCATCGACTACGCCAAGAACAACCCGGGCAAGCGCCGGGGCATGCCGTACGAGCCCGAAGCCGACCTGGGCTTCGAAGACTGGCTGCGCCAGCGCGGCGAGCAGCTCTGGACCGAGGAAGGCAAGCCCGGGTTCACCGTCGACACCCTGCGCGCCTGGCTCGACTGGTGGGACAAGCTGTACAAGGCCGGTGCCGTGACCACGCTCAGCGAGCAGGAGGGCATGGGCCCCGACTGGGCTCTGGTCGGCAAGAAGGTGCTGGCCAAGATGGGCAACTCCAACCACCTCATCGACGACGCCAAGATGTTCCCCGACTACCGCTTCAAACTGCGCCCGATACCCGTGGCCAAGGACGCCCAGGCCGGTCATCCATTCCTCTACCTCCCCCGGATGGCGATATATCAGGGCATCGACGATGACAAGGTCGAGACCGCCGGCAAGCTCATCAGCTACAACACCGGCGACCCCGCGATGCTCAGAACGGTCGGCATGACCATGGGCGCGCCCGTCAACCCCAAGGTCTTCCAGCAGTCCCTGGACAGCGCCAGCGGCGACGAGAAGGAGATGCTCACCGTCGTGCGGGCCGGTCGTGAGGCCGAACGCCGCCCCCGCTTCGAGGCGCCGCCGGGCACGAGCGCCTGGCGTACGAACATGGGCAAGGTCGGCGAGGAGATCGCGCTCGGCCGGCTCAGCACCGCCGACGGCGCCAAACGGCTGCTGGACGAGATCCAGGCCGGCATCACCCGGGCCCAGTAGGAGAGCGTCATGGCGAAACGCAGCCTCGAACGTCAGGGCGGCGCCGCGCACGTCTTCCTCATCCCGTGGTGGCTCGGGCTCGTGCTGATCACGCTGGTGCCGCTGCTGGCCTCGCTCTACCTGGCCTTCACCGACTACAACATCCTGGCCACGCCGGAGTTCAACGGCCTGGCCAACTTCGAGCGCATGTTCGCGGATGAGAACTTCTGGGCCGCCGTCCGGGTGACCCTCGTCTACGTCCTGGTCTCCATCCCCCTGCAACTCGGCTTCGCGCTGCTGCTGGCGCTCATCCTGGACCGGGGGCTGCGCGGGCTGGCCTTCTACCGCAGCGCCTTCTACTTGCCCTCGCTGCTGGGCACCAGCGTCGCCGTGGCGATCCTGTGGCGGCAGCTCTTCGGCGACGACGGCCTCGTCGACCGGGCGCTGTCGGTCTTCGGCCTCGAACTCGGAAGCTGGCTGCAGAACCCGAGCCTGGCGCTGTCGACGCTGATCGTCCTGAACGTGTGGACCTTCGGCTCGCCGATGGTCATCTTCCTGGCCGGCCTCCGCCAGATCCCCGAGGAACTGTACGAGGCCGCCAGAGTGGACGGCGCCGGGCTGGTCCGCCAGTTCACCCGCGTCACGATCCCGCTGCTCACCCCGATCATCTTCTTCAACCTCATCCTGCAGACGATCGGCGCCTTCCAGACCTTCACCCAGGCCCAGGTCGTCAGCGGCGGCACCGGAGGCCCGGCCAACTCGACGCTGTTCTACACGCTCTACATCTACCAGCAGGGCTTCACGAACTTCGACATGGGCTACGCCTCCGCCCTGGCCTGGGTGCTGATGGCCGCGATCGGCCTGGTGACGGCCGTGCACTTCATCCTGTCGAAGTACTGGGTCTTCTACGGAGACGACTGATGACGACCGCGACCACCTCGTTCGAGTCCACGCGGGCCGGCTCCAGGGCGGCCCTTCGCCGGCGCGGCCGCCGCGACCTGCTCAAGCACCTCGGGCTCGGCGCCTTCGTGGTGCTGATGCTCTATCCGCTGGTCTGGATGATCGTCAGCTCGGTCAAGCCCGACCACCTCATCCTGACCGAGACCGGCCTCATCCCCGGCGAGATCACCTTCGACAACTTCGTCGAGGGCTGGAACGCGCTGAACCGCCCCTTCTCGGTCTTCTTCCTCAACTCCCTGGTCGTCACCGTCGGCGCGATCATCGGCAACCTGTTCTCCTGCTCGCTGACCGCGTTCGCGCTGGCCAGGCTGGAGTTTCGGATGCGCAAGGTCTACCTGGCCATCACGCTGGTGTCGGTGATGTTGCCGATGCACGTGCTGGTGATCCCGCAGTACATCTTCTTCTCGCAGCTCGACCTGGTGAACACCTACTTCCCGCTGCTCGTGCCCAAGTTCCTGGCCACCGACGCGTTCTTCATCTACCTGATGGTGCAGTTCATCAGGACCATCCCGCGCGACCTCGACCGCGCGGCCTGGATCGACGGCTGCGGCCCCTTCCGTACCTTCTGGTACGTGGTCCTGCCGCTCATGCGGCCGGCCCTCGTGACCACCACGATCTTCACCTTCATCTGGACCTGGAACGACTTCTTCGTCCCGCTGATCTACCTCACCTCGCCGAAGATGTTCACGGTGCCGGTCGCGCTCAACTCCATGGTCGACTCCGAGTCGCAGACCGGTGTGGGCATGCTGTTCGCGATGTCGCTCGTGTCGCTGCTGCCCGTGCTCATCTTCTTCGCCATCGCCCAGAAACAGCTCATCCGCGGCATCGCCACTACGGGGCTCAAATGAGGATCACCGTCACCGGACACCACGACGAGATCACACGCCGGCGCATCCGCCGGGCCGCCGGGGACGCGCACGTCGCGTTCGCCTCCGACCCGGCGGAGGGCATCGAGCACGCCGACGCCGTCGTCGGCAACGTGCCGGACCCGCTGCTGGCCAGGGCGTCCAGACTGCGCTGGGTGCACAGCCCGTCGGCCGGGGTCGACGCCGTCCTGTCCGAGAAGCTGCTGGCCAGTGAGGTGATCCTCACCTCCTCCACGGGCAACGGCGCGATCCCGCTGGCCGAGCACGCCATGATGCTGATGCTCATGCTCAACAGGGACGCGCCGCGCTGGCTGCGCGCCCAGTCCGAGCGCCGCTGGGACCGCTACGTCCACGGCGAGCTCGCGGGCCGGACCGTCGGCCTGTACGGGCTGGGCAACGCCGGCCTCGACCTGGCCGCCAAGGCGAAGGCGTTCCGCATGCGGGTGCTCGGCATGCGCAGATTGCCGGGCGCCACCGCCCCCGGCGTGGACGAACTCCTCGGCCAGGACGACTTCCCGCGCCTTCTCGCCGAGTCCGACTTCGTGGTGGTGACCGCGCCGCTCACGGCGGCCACCGCGGGCCGGTTCGGCAGGAAGGCGTTCGCGGCGATGCGGCCCACGGCGTTCTTCGTCTGCGTCTCGCGCGGCGGGATCGCCGACGACGCCGCCCTGTTCGACGCGGTGCGCGAGGGAGAGATCGCCGGAGCCGGGCTCGACGCCCACGCGGTGGAGCCCCTCCCGCGCGAGAGCCCCTTCTGGAGGCTGCCGAACGTCATCGTCACCCCGCACAACGGCGCCACCACCGAGGAGACCGCCCGCCGCGGCTTCGACATCATGCTGGACAATGTGGGCCGGTTCGCGCGGGGCGAGCCGCTGCGGAACATCGTCGACAAGGCCGCCGGATACTGAGAGGACCAGTATACTTGTCTGACGATTTCGCAGATCTGGGAGGAGTTTTGTGGACGGTCAGACCAACTTCTCTCTGGGACCGTCGTCTCTGACGGAAGCGCTCTACGAGTCGGTCAGAAAGCGCATCGTCAACGGCGAGATCGCCCCGGGGGAGAAGCTCACCGAGATCCGCATCGCCGGCGAGTACAACGTCGCGCGCCCGACCGCGAAGGCGTGCCTGGAACGCCTCACCGCGCTCGGGCTGCTGCGCCGCACCACGCACAAGACGGCCGTCGTCCCCGAACTGGATGAGGAGGAGATCCGCGACCTGTACTTCAGCCGCGAGACCGTCGAGCGGGCCGCCGTCGCGGCGCTGGCCCGCTCGGCCACCGTGCCGCCCGCGGCCGTGCGCGCGCAGGCGGCGATGAAGGCCGCGGCCGGCGACATGGCCTTCGCCAGCCAGGTCGAGGCCGACATCGCCTTCCACTCCGCGCTCGTCGCCGCCGTCGGCAGCCGCCGGCTGTCGCGGATGCACGAGGTGATCCTCGGCGAGGTGCACCTCACGATGGGGCAGTTCCAGGCCCACCGCACCACCCACCCGATGAACGTGGTGCACGAGCACGACGACATACTGAAGGCCATCGGCGACGGCGACCCCGAACAGGCCCAGCAGTGTCTGGCCCACCACCTCGACCAGGCCCAGGGGCGCCTGCTCGGCCAGCTCCGCCGCGAACAATCGGAAGAGGCTCCCGCGTGACCAACTGGACCGTCAACTGTTCCATCCTCTACACCGACCTGCCCCTGCTCGAACGCCCGGCCGCGGCGGCGGCCGACGGGTTCGCGGCGGTCGAGTTCTGGTGGCCGTGGCCGGTGGCGGTCCCCGCCGACCGCGACGTGGACGCCTTCGTCCGCGCCGTCGAAGAGGCGGGGGTGCGACTGACCGGCCTCAACTTCTTCGCCGGTGACATGCCGGCCGGAGACCGCGGCGTGGTGTCGTGGCCCGCGCGGGCGCGCGAGCTGCTCGACAACATCCCCGTGGTGGCGGCCATCGGCGAACGGCTCGGCTGCCGGGCCTTCAACGCCCTGTACGGCAACAGGCTCGACGGCGTCGAGGCCAAGGAACAGGACGAACTGGCCCTGGAGTCGCTGACGGCCTGCGCGCGCGGTGTCGAGGGCACCGTGCTGCTGGAGCCGGTCAGCGGCGCGCCCCGCTATCCGCTGCTGACCGCCGACGACGCGGTGGCCGTGCTCGACCGGCTCGGCGAGGCGCCCAACGTGGGCCTGCTCGCCGACTTCTACCACCTGGCCGTCAACGGCGACGACGTGCCGGCCGTCATCCGGCGGCACGCGGCCCGCATCGCCCACGTGCAGATCGCCGACGCGCCCGGCAGAGGCGCGCCCGGCCAGGGCACGCTGCCGCTGCGGCAATGGATCGACGACGTGCGGGCCGCCGGATACGACGGCCACGTCAGTCTCGAATACCGCTTCGAAGGCCCCGGCGCCTTCGACTGGCTACCACGCGACCAACGCGCGGGAGGAACAACGTGAGCACCATCGCCTTCATCGGACTCGGTATCATGGGCAGCCCCATGGCCGTCCACCTGGCCAAGGCCGGGCATGCCGTGGCCGGATACAACCGCTCGCCGGAGAAGACCAAACCCCTGGTCGAAGCCGGTGGACGGGCCGCCGCGTCCGTCGCCGACGCGGTGAGGGGCGCCGAGGTGGTCGCGCTCATGGTGCCCGACTCGCCCGACGTGCGCCAGGTGCTGACCGGCGAGGACGGCGTGTTCGCGCACGCCGCTCCCGGCACGTTGATCATCGACTTCTCCACGATCCGTCCCGACGTCACCCGCGAACTGGCCGGCGAGGCGGCCGGGCACGGCCTGCGCTACCTCGACGCGCCCGTCTCCGGCGGCGAGGCCGGCGCCAGGAACGCCGCCCTGTCGATCATGGTGGGCGGCGACGGCGCCGACTTCGAGGCGGCCGGGCCCGTCTTCGACGCGGTCGGCAAGACGATCGTGCACGTCGGCCCGAGCGGCTCCGGCCAGACGGTCAAGGCCGCCAACCAGCTCATCGTCGCCGCCAACATCGAGGCCCTGGCCGAGGCCGTGGTGTTCCTGCGGGCCTACGGCGTGGACCTGGAGGCGGCGCTGGAGGTGCTCGGCGGCGGGCTGGCAGGCTCCGCCGTGCTGGCGCAGAAGCGCGACAAGATGCTGCGCCACTCCTTCGAGCCCGGCTTCCGCATCGCCCTGCACCACAAGGACATGGGCATCGTCACCTCGGCCGCCCGTGAGGCCGGCGTCGTGCTGCCGCTGGGGGCGCTGGTCGCCCAGCTCGTCGCCTCGGCGAACGCGTCGGGCGACGGCGCCCTCGACCATTCCGCGCTGCTGCGCGGCGTCGAACGCCTGTCCGGCGAGCCCCGTCCTTAGGAGCGGGCGTGGCCGGCGTCCGGGGACGACAGGTCGGCCTTGATGCCGCTGATGCGGTCGTCCTGGTCGAACTCCGCGACCGCCTCGAAGCCCGGGCCCCTGAGCCTGATCCGGTGGGCCTCCGAGTCCGCCTGGAAGCCGCGCCTGGCGGCGTAGCCGTGCAGGACGCGCCGGTGGTCGGTGAGCGTCAGGCCCAAGAGCGCCTGCTGGATGACGCGCATGACGCGGGCCGGCTCGGGCGGGGGCAGCCGGAAGTCGGGGTGTTCCACCAGGAACGCGGCCCGCGTCCCGCCGCCCGCGTCGCCGTTGTAGGAGGTCCACAGTCCGGTCACGGCCTTGGCCGCCTCGGTCATGAGCCCGGCGGCCAGGTGCGGTTCTGACGGGGAACCGGGCAGCGCGCTGAACGGGACCTCGGCGGAGGCGAGCTCGGCGATGCCGTGTTGCCGGCCGAAGTCGCGCAACGTCGTGGACGCCGCCACCACGGGATCCGGGAAACCCGACGGGTTCGCCCAGGCCCACAACCACGAGCCCGGGCCGGGGGCGGCGCTGCCGAGGAGGTGGAAGGTGGTGCAGGTGATCGTACGGGCGCCGGTGAACTCGAAGCGCTGCTGTTGCAGGTCCACGTGCCAGCTGTGCTCGTCGAGGACCTCTTCGAGGTGCAACTGGTGTTCCAGGGAGAGCAGAGCGGCATCGTCGAGCAGGTTTGCGAAGGTGAGGGAGTTTTGCACCTTTCGCAGCGTAAGGGGCTCGGCGGCAAATGGTGGAGAATCCACCAGATATACCGCCGATGGTTGAGGCCGGGGCGATGCTCACCCCGGCCTTGGGTTTCCTCGGGTCAGGTACGGCCCGCCGGGGTTACCAGGTGACGGGCAGTTCGTGCATGCCGTAGACGCTGGCGTCGTCCTTGAACCGGAGCTGCTCGTCGGGGACGGCCAGTCGCAGGCCGGGGATCCGCCGGAACAGGGTGTCGAAGACGATCTCCAGTTCCACGCGGGCCAGGTTCTGGCCCAGGCACTGGTGCGGGCCGTAGCCGAAGGCCAGGTGGCTGCGGGCGTCGCGGTCGATGTCGAAGCTGCCGGCGTCGGCGAACACCTCCGGGTCGCGGTTGCCGGCGTTCGCCAGCGTGAGCACGCCTTCCCCGGCGGGGATGACCGTGCCGCCGAGCTCGACGTCCTCGACGGCCACCCGCATGATCGCGAATTCGGCGATCGTGAACTGCCGCAGGAGCTCCTCGACCGCGCCCGGCGTCTTGGCGGGGTCCTCGCGCATCGCGGCGAGTGAGTCGGGGTGCCGCAGCAGCATGTAGGTGCCCAGCGAGATCATGTTCGCGGTGGTCTCGTGCCCGGCGATCAGCAGCAGGAAAGCCAGGCTGACCAGTGCCCCGTGGTCCACCTCGCCGCTCTCGCGCTGCTTGATGACCTGGCGGCCGAGCAGGTCGTCGGTGGGCTCCTCCTCCTTGGCCTTGATCAGCTTGTCGAGGTAGATGATCAGTTCGAGGGCCGAGTGCTGCCGCTCCTGCGCCGTGATGGTGTGGTTGAGCAGTTGCGCGGAGTGCGTCTGGAAGAAGTCGTGCTCGTCGTAGGGCACGCCGAGCAGTTCGCAGATCACCAGTGAGGGCACCGGCAGGGCCAGCGCGCTTACCAGGTCGACCGGGCGCGGGCCGTCCAGCATGGCGTCGATGTGCTCGTCCACGATCTGCTGGATGCGCGGCCGCAGGGCCGCCATGCGCCTGACGGTGAACTCCCCGACCACCGCGCGCCGTGCGGGACCGTGCTCGGGCGGGTCCATCTCCAGCAGCATCTTGGGCAGCGGTGACTCGCTCGGCCCCATCTCGCCGTTCAGCCTGGGGGCGTTGGGGTTGCGGCGGTCGGCGCTGAAGCGGGGGTCGCTCAGGACCGTGCGGATGTCCTCGTAGCGGGCGGCGACCCAGGCGGGCGAGCCGCCCGGCAGCGTGATCTTGGAGACCGGCTGCTCGCGCAGGAGACGGAGGTGCTGGTCAGGCGGCGCGTACGGGCAGGTGCGGTTGATCTGGAGCGTTTCAGTGGAGTCAGCGGTCACGATTGTCCCCAATCAGCAAGGCCCAACTTCCCTACATCTGTAGGCTAACCTACAGATGTAGGGTGCAGTTACACTGAAATGTGGCCCTCCCCAGAGACAGAAGCAGCGACCTGAGCGATCCGCGGGTGCGCCGCACACAGGCGGCCCTGCAACGCACACTGATCGATCTCGTCCAGGACCGCGAGCTGTCCCGCATCAGCGTCGCCGACGTCGCCGAACGCGCCGGGGTGAGCCGCTCCACCTTCTACGACCACTACCGCGACGTGCACGAACTGGCCGAGGCCGCCTGCACCACGATGATCGACGACCTGATCGAGGCCATTCCCAACCCCGGCGCGGGCGACGTCCCCCACACGCCCGCCGACACCCTGCTGACCTTCTTCGCCCACCTCGCCGACCATGCCGGCCTCTACCGCAGCGTGCTCGGGTCCCAAGGCAGCGCGCGCGTCATCGGCCACGTGCGCCGCCGCGCCACCGTCGCCGCCTACCTCGGCGCACGCCGCGCCGCCACCGGCGACGAGACCCCGTCGCCCGCCGACTACACGGCCCGCACGCCGCACGACGTGCCCGCCGCGTTCACCGCGGGGGCGCTCATCGGCGTCGCCACCGACTGGCTCGAACACGGATGCCCGCGCTCGCCCGCCGAAATGGCCGCCCTGACCAAGCCGCTCCTGATGGCGCTCTACCGCGAGGACGTCCACCCGCGACCGTGACGCCCGCTTCCCGGCGGGCCCATGGCGGCAGCGCGACGAACCGGCCCTTCCGCGCGCTGCCCGACGTGAACGGCCGGGGTCAGGCGGGCTGCCCGGCCTCCGTGCGCGCGGCCATCCGCCGTTCGAACCACACCGAGGTGAACGGCGGCACCGCGCACACCAGGCCGAGCACGACCGTGCCCCGGCTCCAGCCCGCCTCCCGCGCGCTGAGCACCACGCCGGCCGCGTACAGCAGGAACAGCGCGCCGTGGATCGGGCCGAACACCTTCACCCCGAGTTCACCGGTCTCGGTCACGTACTTGAAGAACATCCCGACCAGCAGGCCCGCCCACGAACACGCCTCGGCCACCGCGACGACTCGAAACCAGCGCAGCACACTCCACCCTTTCACCCGGTATCCGCGCATACTCTACAGGCTGTAGAGGACGGCTCGGCCGGAGGGGAAGGGCGGAGCGGGCCGGGCGCGCGGAGCTAACTGGACGACACCGAGAAGCTGTTGGTGACGAAGTCCATTCCGCCGCTGGAGGAGGTGATCTCGTAGCCGAACTGCACGTTGCCGAGTGTCACGTCGCCCATCCAGCCGTTGGTGCGCAGCCAGTTGAGCACCGCCTTGACGTCCACCGTGCCGGAGTTGGTGTTGCCGGTCCTGACGAACGAGAAGACCTGGTTGGCGCCGTTGCTGCCTCGGTAGACGTCCCAGCTGTGGCCGCCGACCGTGGCGCCGGTCTGGCGGGAGCCGAGCGGGCCGACGGGGCCTCGCTTGTTCATCCAGAGCATGATCTCGTAGGCGTTGGCGGAGTCCCAGATGTCGTAGGCCGTCGCGTACGCCCCGCCGCCTGGCACGGTGACGTTGAAGCTGCTGGTGACGCTGCCGAGTGCGCTGATGCGCTTGCCGACGTACTTGGTGGCGTTCGGGTACGACTTCACCCCTCCGGTGTTGGGGTGGTTGGCCCACACGCCCCAGTTGCTGTAGGAGTTCGCCCAGATGGTCTGCGGGCCGGCGCCGCCGCCCCAGATGTTGTTGTAGAGGGTGTAGCCGCCGTTGTTCCAGGTGCCCCATTGGTCGGTGGAGGACCAGGTGGCGGCCAGCGCCGGCGGGGCGAAGAAGCCGACGACGGTCGCCACTACGCAAACGAGTAACGCTCCTGAACGTGCGATCCCGCGCATGCTCGATCCCTTCTGTCTTCTCTCCTTTAGTTTGGCCGTCGTACAAATTAAAGAATGTGCGCCAGTCGGCCCGTCCAGTCAACCTGGTGTGAAACTTTCGCCAGGAAGACCGGCGGAGCGAATCGCGGGAGACTCAGGCGCTCGCGAGATAGGCGGCGGAAACCGGGCGCACGGTGCGGAGCACGGTGAGGAGTTCCGCTTCTGAGGCGTGCCGGCTTTCGAGCTGCACCAGGGCGTTGCTGTGCCTGGCGACTACCAGGGTCAGGCTGTCGTTGTCCTGGCGCACCCAGTGGCCATCCGCGGCCGGACGGCACGTGCCGCCCTCGGTCGGATATGGCGTGGCGCACATGGCCTCGGGGGTTGCCGCGGCACCCGGGTGGACGAACACCTGAATCAACGACCAGGTCGGGTCGTAGGCGTCGCCGCGCCCGCGTTCGAATTCGAGGAAGATTGCCGGGCCGTAGTCTCCCCCGTCGCCCGACCAGGGTTCCGCACGTGCCAATGTGTACCCCGCCGGGACCGCAGGGGCGAGCAGCGGGACACCCGACCGCTCGAAGGCCTGCACGTCCTGCCAGCGGCGAAACGGCTCAGCCACCTGCGCCGAGGCCACCTGCGCCGAGACCAGCACGCCGGCCACCGTGATGCGGATCCACCAGCCGCCGCTCTCGCCCGCCCACCAGGCCGCCGCGACGTAGCCGAGCACTGCGGCGAGCACGTACACGCCGCTGACCAGCATCTCATCGAAACCGAAGATGTCGTGGTCGGGGACGAGGCGCCCCAGGCTCGCGCCCAGGACCGGGGTCGCGATCCCACCGGCGATCGCCACGACACCCCAGTGCGGCATCCGCAGCAGACGGGCCGCGACGGCGCCGACAGGAAAGGGGACGACGAACATCGCCCAGAAGTTGAGCAGCGCGCCGAGTTCGTCGTCCTTGGCCACGGCGTCCGCGTAGATGGCCGCCAGCACGAGACCGACCAGCAGTCCCGTCAACATGCCCCGGCCAACGGGGATCCGTGTGCGCTCCATGTCACCAAATTTCAGCACAAGTCGGCACGGTGGCGCTGCGCTGTCGCCCAATGTCGCCGAGTTCGAGGGGCGGCCCACCCGATTCGCCGCCTCAGGGCCCCCGGGCGACGGGGCCGATGATCGGCCGGAGATCGGTCACGCATCCCTTTCTACGCACGCCCTCAAGATCAGTCAACTATCGCGTTGACAGCGAATTCTTCCGCGTGGCACGCTGTTCGCCAGTTCCCCCTGTTCCTGAAGGTCTGCTCATATGGGCGGAAATTGCGGGATGGAGTGCGTGTGACGATGATGGACACCTTGTCCGTCGCGACCGGGCAGAAGGTGGCGGCGGAGTGGCTCGGCGACTTCGCCTCGGCTCTTGAGGCCCGCGACGCGGAGGCTGTGCGCAAGCTCTTCCTGCCGGACGGTCACTGGCGCGACATCCTGGCCCTCACCTGGGACCTGAGAACCTTCTCCGGGCCCGACAGGATCGCCGCCGGCCTGCTGGAGGCGGCCAGGACACCGCTGAACCTCGCGCTGGAGGACGGCGGCCCCCAGATCTACGAGCGCAGGAACTGGGGCAGGACCATAGAGACGTTCGTCACGTTCGAGACCGACTACGCCTGGTGCCGGGCGCATCTGCGCCTGCTCTCCGACGGCGAGCGGTGGCGGGCCTGGACGTTGTGCACCTCGATGGAGCAGCTCAAGGGCTTCGAGGAGCGGGCGGGCCACCACCGGCCCACCGAGGTGGGTCAGGGCGCCGAGTCCGAGCCGCGCGACCCCCGCGTGCTCGTCATCGGCGCCGGGCAGGCCGGACTCACGGTCGCCGCCCGCCTGGGCCGCCTCAACGTGGACACGCTGGTGATCGAACGGGAGGCGCGGGTCGGCGACAACTGGCGCAACCGGTACCAGTCGCTGGTGCTGCACAACCAGGTGTGGGCCAACCACCTGCCCTACCTGCCGTTCCCCTCCTCCTGGCCGGTGTACATCACCAAGGACCAGCTCGCCGACTGGCTCGAGACGTACGCCTCGATCCTCCCCCTGAACGTCTGGACCTCGGCGGAGGTCCTCGACGCCGCCTACGACGAACGGCAGGGCCTGTGGACGGTGCGCGTCCGGCGGGAGGACGGCACGGTCCGCACGCTGCGCCCGCGCCACCTGGTGCAGGCGACCGGGGTGTTCGGCGTCCCGGACCGGCCGGAGATCCGCGGGGCGGAGGACTTCCGCGGCGTGCTGACCCACGCGACCGAGTACCGGGGGGCCGCGGAGCATGAGAAGGGCCTGCGGGTCCTGGTGGTCGGGTCCGGCAGCAGCGCCCACGACGTCGCGCAGGACCTCTGTGAGGCCGGCGCGCACGTCACCATGCTCCAGCGCTCGTCCACCTGCGTGGTGAGCGTCGATCCCGGCGCGGCGCGCGCGTACTCCATCTACGCCGAGGACGGCATCCCGCTGCGGGACGCCGACCTGATCAACAACGCCTTCCCCTTCCCGCTGCTGGCCGAACTGCACAAGGAGATGACCAGGCGCATCGCGGACATGGACGCCGCCCTGCTCGACGGCCTGCGCCGGGCGGGCTTCGCCCTGGACTTCGGGGAGGACGGCAGCGGCTTCCTGATGAAGTACCACCGCCACGGCGGCGGCTACTACATCAACGTCGGCTGCTCGGACCTGATCGCCGCGGGCAGGGTGCGGGTGAAGCAGGGCGTCGAGATCGAGCGCCTGACCGCGGACTCGGCCGTCTTCACCGACGGCGACCGCCTCGAGGTGGACATGGTGGTCGTCGCCACGGGTTATCAGAACATGTCCGAGTCCATCCGGATGTTGCTGGGCGACGAGGTCGCCGACCGCGTCGGCCCGGTGTGGGGGCTCGACGCGGAGGGCGAGGTGCGGGCGATGTGGCGGCGCACCGGGCAGCCGGGCTTCTGGCTCGCGGGCGGGAGCCTTCAGCAGTGCCGCCCCTACTCCAAGTACCTGGCCCTGCAGATCAAGGGCGAGGAGGAGCGGCTCATCGGCTAGGAGCGGGGGAGCCCCAGGACCCGCTCGGCCACGATGTTGCGCTGGATCTCGGCCGTCCCGCCGCCGATGGTGTCGGACGGTGAGAAGAGGAAGGCCCGCTGCAGCACGCTGGCCGGGTAGTCCTCCCGGCCGTGGCGCATCCCGTAGCCGGGCACCCATTCCGCGGCGGCGGCCTGGCCGGTCAGGATCTGGCCGTCGGGGCCGAGGATGTCCATGGCCAGGTCCATCGTCTCCCGATGGGTCTCCGACCACCAGATCTTGGCCAGTGGCCCGAGCGCCGCCGCGTCCTTGGTGCCCCTGAGGGTGTCGGAGAGTGTGCGCAGCCCGTTGAACCGCATGATCTGGATCTTCGACCACTGCCGGGCCAGCCGCTGCCGTACGAGCGGGTCGCCGGACGTCCCGGTCGAGCGCGCCAGCTCGATGATCTGGGCCAGTTCCTTCTCGAAGCGGCGGTGACCGGTGGTCGCCGAGGTGCCGCGCTCGAAGCCGAGCGTGGTCATCGCGACCTTCCAGCCGTTGTTCACCCCGCCGACCACCCATTCCCTCCGGGTGCGGGCGCCGGTGAAGAAGACCTCGCAGAAGTCGCCCGCGCCGTCGAGCTGCTCGATGGGCCGCACCTCGACGCCGTTCTGGCGCATGGGGACGAGCAGGTAGGAGATGCCGCGGTGCTTGGGCGCGTCCGGGTCGGTGCGGGCGAGCAGGAAGACGTAGTCGGCGTCCTGGGCGCGCGTCGTCCAGATCTTGTGGCCGTCGATCACCCACTCGTCGCCGTCCGCCACGGCCCTGGTGCGCAGCGAGGCCAGGTCGGAGCCCGCCTCCGGCTCGGAGAACCCCTGGCACCAGGTGATCTCGCCGCGCAGGATCTTCGGGATGAAGAACTCCTTCTGCTCCTCGGTGCCCCAGCGCAGGATGGTCGGCCCCACGAGTGTGTCGCCGAACCAGTCGGCCCGCATCGGCGCCCCTGCCCGCGCGAACTCCTCGGCCAGCGCCACGCTCTCCAGTGTGGTCAGCCCTCGCCCGCCGTACTCGACCGGCCAGGAGGCGCAGATCCATCCGGCCTCGTAGAGCCGGGCGTTCCACTCCTCCCGCTCCAGGCCGGGCGTCCAGTTGTCGCGCAGCCAGGCGCGCACCTCGTCACGGAATCTCTCGGGAAGCTCCATGGCCGTCAACATAACCGTTGACGAGATCGGCGGGCAAGGCAAGGATGTCAACATGAGCGTTGAGACCGGAATGGGATTCGACCGC
Source organism: Nonomuraea purpurea (assembly GCF_042650645.1). Classification (NCBI taxonomy): domain Bacteria; kingdom Bacillati; phylum Actinomycetota; class Actinomycetes; order Streptosporangiales; family Streptosporangiaceae; genus Nonomuraea; species Nonomuraea purpurea. Next base: position 147,645 of record NZ_JBHSBI010000003.1, on the reverse strand, counting down.
GAACAGGAGGAGCTGCGCCTGGCCGTGCGTTCCTTCCTGGACAAGCGCTCCTCCGAGGAGGAGGTGCGCCGCCTCATGGCCACCGCCGACGGCTTCGACCTGCGGGTGTGGACGGACATGGCCACCCAGCTCGAACTGCACGGCCTGGCCATCCCCGAGAAGTGGGGCGGCGCCGGTGCCACACGGGTGGAGCAGGGCATCGTCCTGGAGGAGATGGGCCGCGCGCTGCTGTGCGGCCCCTACTTCTCCACCGTCGTGCTGGCCGCCGACCTCCTGCTGTGCTCGGGCGACGAGGTGGCCGCCGCCCGGCACCTGCCCAGGATCGCCTCGGGGGACCTGGTCGCCACCGCGGCCGTCGCCGAGGGGCGGCAGGGCTGGGACCTCGACGCGGTGCGGGCCAGAGCCGAACGCGGGCCGGACGGCTGGCGGCTGACCGGGATGAAGACGTACGTGACCGACGGGGCGCTGGCCGAGCTCATCCTGGTGGTGTGCGACACCGCCGAGGGCCTGGGCCTGTTCGCCGTGGACGGCGCGGCGGACGGGCTCACGCGGACCCCGCTGCCCACGATGGACCAGACCCGCAAGCAGGCCAGGCTGGAGTTCACCGGCGTCGCGGCGACACCCGTCGGGGCCGTGGGGCGGATGCGCGACAGGATCGAGCACGCGCTGCTGCTGGCCTGCGCCGCTCTGGCGACCGAGCAGGCGGGCGGCGCCCGCAGGCTGGTCGAGGCGAGTACCGAGTACGCCAAGTCCCGCGTGCAGTTCGGCCGTCCCATCGGGGCCTTCCAGGCGGTCAAGCACCGGCTCGCCGACATGCTGATGGAGTCGGAGGCCGCCAGGTCGGCCGCCTACTACGCGATGTTCGCCGGCGACGAGGAGATCGTCTGGGCCGCGCCACTGGCCAAGGCGTACTGCTCGGACGCGTACGTGAAGGTCGCGCAGGGGGCGATCCAGGTGTTCGGCGGCATCGGGCTCACCTGGGAGCACTTCGCCCACCTGTACCTCAAACGCGCCCACTCCTCGGCAGTGCTCTTCGGAGGCGCGGCCGAGCACCGCGAACGACTGGCCGCGCACCTCGGCCTGTAACCAGCCGACCACACCCCACCGCGCCCGCGGTCAGCCGAGTGCGCCGCGCTCGCGCAGGTCGCGGAGTTCCTGCGCGTCCACGTCGAGCCAGTCGGTCAGCACCTCGTCGGCGTGCCGGCCGGGCGCCGCGGGCGGGCGGGCCACCGCGCCGGGCGTGCGGCTGAAGCGGGGTGCGGGCGCGGGCTGCGTCACGCCTTCGACCTCGATGAACGTTCCACGCTCGCGGTGATGAGGGTGGGAGGGGGCCTGCGACATCGACAACACGGGCGCGAAGCAGAGGTCGGGATGCGGTTCGAGCAGCGCGCTCCATTGCGCGCGCGTCCTGGTGCGGAAGACCGCCGCGAGCGTGCGCTTCGACTCGGGCCAGCTTCGCCGGTCGCCGCGCCGGGGCAGGGAGTCCGGATCCAGGCCGATGGCCGTGACCAGTTTCCGGTAGAAGCCGGGCTCGATGGCGCCCACCGAGACGTACTCGCCGTCCGCGCACTCGTACACCTCGTAGAAGTGCGAGCCGGTGTCGAAGACGTTGGCGCCCCGCTCCTCGGTCACGATCCCCTGGGCGGCGAAGCCGTACATCATCGACATGAGCGACGCGACACCGTCGATCATCGCCACGTCGATCTCCTGTCCCCGTCCTGACCCCCTGGCCTCGAACAGCGCGCACGCCACGCCGTAGGCCAGCAGCATGCCCCCGCCCATGTCGCCCACCAGGTTCAGCGGCGGCACCGGCGGCTCGCCGGCCCGGCCGATGTGCGCGAGCGCGCCGCCGAGCGCGATGTAGTTGATGTCGTGGCCGGCGTTCGCGGCCAGCGGGCCGCTCTGCCCGAAGCCGGTCATCCGCGCGTACACCAGCCGGGGGTTGCGCTTCGCGCACGCCTGCGGGCCCAGCCCGAGCCGTTCGGCCACCCCGGGCCGGTACGGGTCGACCAGCACGTCGGCCCGCTCCGCCAGCCGGAGCACCACCTCGGCCCCTTCGGGTGACTTCATGTCCACGCCGATGGAGCGCCTGCCCCGGGAGACGACGTCGCGGGCGGCCTGCTCGGGCGGCATCCTCGCGTCGTGCCGGTCCACCCGCACGACGTCCGCCCCCAGGTCCGCCAGCAGCATGCAGCCGTACGGGGCGGGGCCCATTCCGGCGAGTTCGAGCACCTTCACACCGAGCAGCGGCCCCTGTGAGCCCATCGCAGCCTCCAGCCGAGATCCAATCAACGAACATGTTGACAGCGGGCACTCCTTGCGTCAACGATGTTTCAACACGCATGTTGACCGCGGTGAGGAGGTGGTCCCCGTGCTGGAGATCGCGGACGTCACGGTCCGCTTCGGCGGCGTGCTGGCCCTCGACCGGCTCAGCTTCTCCGCGCAGGAAGGCCGCGTCTGCGCGCTCATCGGCCCCAACGGAGCGGGCAAGACGACCCTGTTCAACGTCGTCAGCCGGGTCTGCGCGCCGGAGTCCGGCCGGGTCGTCTTCGCCGGGCAGGACCTCCTGCGCAGGCGCCGGCATCGGATCCTGGGCCTGGGCGCGGCGCGCACGTTCCAGAACCTCGCGCTGTGGCCGTCGATGTCGGTGCGGGAGAACGTCATGACCGGCGCGCACATCCACGCCTCGGCCGGGCTGCTCCGATCGGGACTGCGGCTGCGGACGCGGGGGGAGGAGCAGCGGCTCGCCCGCGAGGCCGACGAGCTCCTGGCCTCGCTCGACCTGGCCGAGCACGCCGACCACCCCGCGACCGGCCTGCCCTTCGGGACGCTGAAACGGGTCGAGTTGGCCCGCGCTCTCATGGGTCGTCCCCGGCTGCTCCTGCTCGACGAGCCCGCCGGGGGCCTGACCCACCCGGAGGTGGACGAACTGGTGCTCCTCCTGCGCGGGATCGTCGCCGAGCACGCGCTCACCGTGCTGCTCGTCGAGCACCACATGGGAATGATCATGCGACTGTCCGACCAGGTCGTCGTGCTCGACTCCGGCAGGAAGATCGCCGACGGCCCGCCGGACGAGGTCCGCAACGACGAGCGCGTCGTCGCCGCCTACCTGGGAGCGCAGGCATGAGCACGCTGCTGGAACTGCGCGACGTCCACGCCCGGTACGGCTCGCTGCGCGCCCTGCACGGCATCGACCTGCAGGTCGCGGAAGGGGAGACCGTCGCGCTGCTGGGAGCCAACGGCGCCGGCAAGACCACGACCCTGCGCTGCGTGTCGGGCCTGGTCACCACGACGGGCGAGATCGCCTACGACGGCCGGCGGCTCAGCGGCCACACGCCGGAGGAGGTGGCGCGGCTGGGCGTCGCCCACGTCCCGCAGGGGCGCGGCACGTTCACCGGCCTGAACGTCGAGGACAACCTGCGCGTCGGTGCGATCACCCGGTCGGGGAGGGGAGTGGGCGCGGAGATCGCACGGTGGTACGAGACCTTCCCCCGGCTGGGGGAGCGGCGCCGCCAGCTCGCCGGCAGCCTGTCAGGAGGCGAGCAGCAGATGCTGGCCATCGCCCGGGCCCTCATGATGCGGCCCAAGCTGCTCCTCCTGGACGAGCCCTCGCTGGGCTTGGCTCCGCTGGTCGTGGCCGACCTGTTCGCCGCGCTGGTGGAGATCAGGCGCTCGACGGGCACGGCCGTCCTCGTCGTGGAGCAGAACGCCAGGCTGGCGCTGGGGTTCGCCGACCGCGCCTACGTCGTGGAGGCCGGGCACATCGTGCTGAGCGGCGAGGCCGACCGGCTCGCCGGCGAGGACCGGATCAGAGAGGCGTACCTGGGTGGATAGCGGGGACACATGGATCTGCTGATCGCACGGATCTTCGACGGAATCGCGACCGGGTCGCTCTACGCGACGATCGCGCTCGCGCTCGTCGTGATCTACAAGTCGACCGCCCTGATCAACTTCGCCCAGGGCGAGATGGCCATGATCGGGGCCTTCCTGGTCTACCTGCTCTCGGTGGAGCACGGCTGGAACGTCTACCTGAGCCTGCTGGTCGTGATGGCGCTGAGCGCGCTCGGCGGCGTCGCCGTCCACCGGCTGGTGGTGAGCCGGTTCGACCCGCGCGAGCACCTGCCGCTGGTGCTGGCCACGCTCGGGTTGCTGCTGACGTTGAACGCCCTGGCCGGCATCGTGTGGGGGCACCACTCGCGGCGCCTGCCGCAGATCTTCCCCTCGGGCAACCTGCTCACCTACGGCTCGGCCTCGCTGCGCTGGTACACCGTGGGCGTGCTGGCGGTCTCGCTGATCGTGCTGACCGCGCTCAGCCTGTTCCTGCGGCACAGCAGGATCGGGCTGTCGTTCCGGGCCGTCGCGACCACGCTCGACTCCGCCCGCCTGGTGGGCATCCAGGTCAACCGGGTGATCGCCCTGGCCTGGGCGCTGGCCGCGGCGATGGGCACGCTGGCCGCCACCCTCTACGTCTCCGATCCGCTGCGCCACCTCGATCCGAACATCATGGACCGGGTCCTCATCTTCGCGGCCGCCGCCGCCGTGCTCGGAGGTCTCGACAGCCTTTGGGGCTCGCTGGCGGGCGGGCTGCTGCTCGGGCTCACGGAGAGCCTCGTGGCCGGATACGTCCCCTGGATCCCGCCGGAGCTCGGCGTGTGCGTGGCACTGGGCACGCTGCTGCTCGCCCTGCTGTGGAGACCGTCCGGGCTGTTCGGCAGCCGCGTCACGGTACGGGTGTGAGAGCCATGAGATTCCCGGTCAAGGCGCTGATCGCGGCGGTGTTCCTGGTCGTCGTCCCGTTCGTGGCGGTCAAGACGCCCGCCCTGCTCATCCTGGGCAACCGCTTCACCTTCGGCATCCAGAACCTGACCTACGCCGTGGTCCTGTCGGTGGCGGTGCTGAGCCTGGTGCTGCTCGTGGGCTTCGGCGGGCAGCTCTCGCTGAGCTCCGGCTTCTTCATGGGGGTCGGCGCCTACCAGGCGATGGTGGCGATGACCTGGCTGGACTGGCCCGCCCTGGTGGCGGGGGCGAGCGTGGTCCCGACGACGTTCCTGCTGGGCGTCCTGCTGGGGCTGCCCGCGCTGCGCATCCGCGGCGCGTACCTGGCCCTGGTCACGGTCACGCTGGCGGCCGTCCTTCCCTCACTGGTACGGCTGCCGCTGCTCGAAGGACACACCGGAGGGTCCAACGGCCTGCCGCTGGAAGGCAGGGCGGAGCCGCCCGCCTGGCTGCCGATAGCCTCCATGCCCGAGGTCCTCGGCCGCATCCCGCTCCTCGGGCCGCAGTTCATCGGGACCCGCCCGCTGCCGCCGGGCGAGGCCGCCGCGGTCTGGCTCTACTTCGTGCTGCTGGCCTGCGCGGCGCTCGTCTTCTGGTTCGTCCGCGGGATGCTGCGCGGCCGGTCAGGACGGGCGATCCGCGCCGTGCGCGACCACGAGATCGGCGCCGCGAGCTGCGGCGTGGACGTGGCGGGGACCAAGGTCGCGCTGTTCGGCTGGAGCGCCGCGCTGGCAGGAGTGTCGGGCGCCATGTACGCGGTGCTGTTCCGCATCGTCGCCCCCGACACCTTCGGCATCACGCTGACGATCTACCTGCTCTTCGGCATGATCGCCGGCGGCTACCGGCGGCTGGGCGGGGCCGTGGCCGGCGGCGTCGTGGTCGCCTTCCTGCCCGCGCTCGCCGCCCAGGTCACCTCGCTGCCCGGCGTACCGGCCGAGTGGCTGCGCGGCCCCACCGGTGCGCTCGTCCTCGGGCTGCTGCTCGTCGTGATCCCCCTGGCGCTTCCCGACGGCGTGGTCTCCCTGTACTCGCGCCGGGTGCGGGCCCGTCGTCGCGCCACGAGTCCCCCTCCACCTCCTCCTCCCGTCCCTGAGACGGTCGTCGTATCGGCTCGCAAGGAGCAGCCATGAGAAGACTCATCGCCGTGTTCGCCGTGATCACCTTGGCGGCGTGCAGCACGAACGTCGATGCCGGAGGCGGCGACGGCGGGTCCCGGGGGAAGATCGAGGTGGCGAAGGGAACCACCGTGGACCTGGACACGTGCCCGTCGGGGTGGAGCGACACCGGCGGCATCACCGACAAGGAGATCCGCATCGGCATCAGCCTGCCCAAGTCCGGCTCGATGGCGTCGGTCGGCGCCATGGCCGACGGGGAGCAGGCGTACTTCGACCACGTCAACGACAGCGACCCCATCGACGGCAAGAAGCTCGTGCTGGTCCAGCGGGACGACGCCTACAATCCGGCCAGGACGCGCACCAACGTGCAGGAGATGCTGGCCGGCGACAACCTCTTCGCCTTCAACTACGTGGTGGGCACCGCCCACAACCTCGGGGTCCAGCCGCTGATCGAGGAATCCTGCACGCCGCACCTCATGGCGGGCACCGGCGACCCGCGCATCAACGACCCGGCGCGCCACCCGTGGACGATCGGCGGCATGTTCAGCCAGCGCTCCGAGGCGCTGATCTGGTGCGACTACATCAAGAACACGATCGGCGCCGGCAAGAGCGTGGCCGCCCTCTACATGGACAACGACTTCGGCTCCAACTACGCCAAGGGCGTCGGCGCCTGCGCCGAGCGCGGCGAGGTCAAGCTCGCCGCGTCGGTCAAGCACGCGCCCGACGCGCCCGGCATCACCAACCAGCTCACCACGCTGGCCGCGAGCAAGGCCGACGTCGTCCTGCTCGGCACCACCGGCGCCTTCTGCCCGCAGGCCCTGGCCGGCATCGCGGCCTCCTCGTGGAAGCCCGTCGTCATCATGTCGCTCACCTGCGCCCAGATCGCGCTGACCTTCCAACCCACCGACCCCGACGGCTCCGGCACCCGGGTCGTGCTCGACCGCAAGGACGGCGACGACGACACCTTCAAGGACGACCGGCCGTTCCAGGACGTCGTCAAGATCCTCCAGGAGGCGGGCCTGGACGTCAGCGGCCGGCCGCTCGACGGGGTCCTGCTGGGCATGTACGTCGAGCGGACACTGCGCAAGGCGCTGACCATGCCCGGCGGCCTCACCAGGGTCAACGTGCTGAAGGCCATGTGGAACTCCGACGTCGCGGTCCCGGTCTCCCTGGACGGCATCAGGTTCCGCACCAGCGGGGTCGACGACGCCTTCCTGATGGAGTCGGCGCGCATCGCCACGTACGTGCCGCCGAAGGACGGCGCCAAGGCGGGACACTTCACCTTCAGCGGCGATCTGCTGAGCATAGAGGGCCAGAGCGGTCGTCAGTGACCCCCTGTCAAGGAGAGTGATCAGCATCCACGCGCCATCGGATCCACCGCGTTTCGGCACCGTCATCACCGCGACGGACGCGTCCGTTCCCTCGGCGGCGGGGCGGCTCGAGGCGCAGGGCTGGGACGTCATCGCCACCGGCGAGCACGTCAGCTTCAACCTGCCGATCGCCAACGCGTTCGTGACCCTGTCCGCCGCGGCGGCCGTGACCAGCAGGGTCGAGCTCATGAGCAGCGTGGCCCTGCTGCCGCTCTACCCCGCCGCGCTCGCGGCCAAGATGGGCGCCGCGCTGGACAACGTCAGCGGCGGGCGGTTCGTCTTCGGCGTCGGGATCGGCGGTGAGAACCCCAGGGAGTTCGAGGCGTGCGGGGTGCCCGTGAGCCAGCGCGGCGCCCGCGCGGACGAGGCGCTGGAGGTGATCCGGCGCCTGTGGGAGGGCGGGCCGGTGACTTACGAGGGGCGCTTCGCCCGCCTGGAGGACGTCAGGATCGCGCCCGCGCCCGTGCGCCGGCCGCCCATCTGGGTCGCCGGGCGCAAGGAGCCGGCCATGCGCAGGGCGGCCCGGCACGGCGACGGCTGGATGCCGTACATGTACACGCCCGAGATGCTGGCCGACTCCATCGGCAAGGTCGCGGCGATGCGCGAGCGGCCGGAGCCGGTGGAGGCCGGCGTCTTCCTGTGGTCGTGCGTCCACGAGGACGGCGCCGTCGCGCTGGAGCACGCCAAGCGGAGCCTGGCCAAGACCTACCGGCAGGACTTCACCTCCATGGCCGGCAAGTACCTGGCCGTGGGCACACCGGAGCGGGTCGCGGCCAGGGCGCGCGAGTACGTCGAGGCGGGGGCCGGGCTGGTGGTCTTCGGCGCGGCGTGCCCGCTCGACTACGCCGACCGGCACGTCGACCTGCTCGCCGAGCAGGTCCTGCCCCTGGTGCGGGCGCATGGCTGAGCCGCTGGAGGGCCTGGTCGTCCTCGACCACAGCGCGATGATCTCCGGCCCGTACTGCACGCGGCTGCTGGCCGACCTGGGCGCCGACGTCATCAAGGTCGAGGCGCCGGGCGGCGACCACATGCGCAGGCTGCGGCCGCGCACGCGGGGAGCGAGCCGGTTCTTCGGCCAGCTCAACGCGGGCAAACGCAGCGTGGTGCTGGACCTGCGGCACAAGGCGGGCAGGGATGCGGCGCTGGAGCTGGCCCGCGGCGCCGACGTCGTCATCGACAACTGGCGGCCCGGCGTCGCCGACCGGCTCGGCGTGGGCTACGACGACTGCCGGCGGGTCAACGGCCGGATCGTCCACTGCTCCATCTCCGGGTACGGCCGGGCGGGCCGGCACGCGGACCGGGCGGCCTTCGCCCCCACCATCCACGCCTTCTCGGGGTTCGACCTGGCGAGCATGTCCTACCAGCCTGACCACGACCGGCCGCCGGTCACGGGTGTCTTCGTCGCCGACTTCCTCGGTGGCGCGCTGGCGTTCGGGGCGATCATGACGGCCCTGCACCGCCGCGCCGCCGAGGGCGTCGGCTCCCAGGTGGACGTGTCCATGATGGAGGGCATGCTGTCGATGCTGGTCTACGAGTTGCAGGCGGCGGTGGCCGGGCTCACCGAGCGCAGGATCACCCACCCGCCGGTCCGCACGCTCGACGGCCACCTCTCGCTGACGATCGTGAACGACGCGAACTGGGCCGCGACGGCCGCCGCCATCGGCCGCCCCGAACTGGCCGCCGACGAGCGCTTCCGCGACGTCTCCTCCCGCACCCGCAACTGGGCCGAACTCCAGGCGCACGTAGCGGCGTGGGCGGCCGGGCGCACCACGGCCGAGGCCGAGGCGCGGCTGCTGGCGGCCGGGGCGCCGGCGGCGCGGTATCGCTCGGTGGGCGACATCCTGGCCGACCCGGAACTGCGCGGCGGCTTCCGCGACGTGCTCGACGCCGCCGGCCCGTTCCCCGTCCCGGTGACGCCGTTCCGGCTCGACGAGGTGGCCACCCCGGCCGGCGGCACCCGTGTGCCCGCGCTGGGTGAGCACACGCGCGAGGTGCTGGAGAGCGTCGCCCGCCTGCCGCCGGAGGAGATCGACGCCCTGTTCGAGGCAGGGGCCGCCGTACAGCTCGACGCAAGAGGAGACCAATGACCGGCTGGAACATCGCCGACGTGCTGGAGATCGTCGCCGCCGAGGTGCCGGACGCCCCGGCCGTCATCCAGGGCCCGCGCCGGATCACCTGGGGAGAGCTCGACCGCCGGGCCGCGCGGCTCGGCGCCTGGTGGGTGGCCCGGGGCCTGGGACGGCAGGACAAGGTCGCGCTCTACCTGCGCAACCGGCCCGAGTACATCGAGGCGCTGGTGGCCGCGCTGAAGGCGGCGCTGGTGCCGGTGAACACCAACTACCGCTACGAAGCCGGGGAATTGACGTACCTGTGGGACAACGCGGACGTCTCGGCCGTGGTCTTCCAGGGCGAGTTCACGCCCGTCGTCGAGCGGGTACGTCCCGCCTTCCCGCACGTCAAAGCGTGGCTGTGGGTGGCGGACGGATCGGGGACCTGCCCGGACTGGGCGACGCCGTACGAACAGGCGGCCACGGACGGCGAGGCGTCCCCCGCCCCATGGGATCGCGACGGCGACGACCTGCTCCTGCTGTACACGGGCGGGACCACCGGCCTGCCCAAGGGCGTCATGTGGCGCCAGGACGACGTGTTCGTGCTGCTCGGCAACGCCTCCAGGGGCGGGTACGGCGACGAGCAGGACCTGGCGCACGCCCGCGCCCGGGTGGCCTCGCCCGGCCGCAGGCACCTGCCCGCCGCCCCGCTCATGCACGGCTCCGGGTTGTTCAGCTGTATCCCGATCATGGCTCGCGGCGGCGCGATCGTGCTCCTGGAGGGCCGCTCGTTCGATCCCGCCGAGTTGCTGGACGCCGTCCACCGCGACCAGGTCAACTCGGTCAACTGGGTCGGCGACGCCTTCGCCAAGCCGGTGCTGGCCGCGCTCGACGCCCACCCGGGCCGCTGGGACCTGAGCAGCCTGCGCCACCTCACCTCGGGCGGCGTGATGTTCGGCGAAGAGATCAAGCGCGGCATCCTGCGGCATGCGCCCCACCTGCTCATCGCGGACGTGTTCGGCGCCTCGGAGGCGATCACGGTCGGGCAGTCGATCACCACTGCGGACACCACGCCGCCGACCGGCTCCTTCCGCCCCAGCGCCCACATGCGGGTCATCGCGCCCGACGGCCGCGAGATCGTGCCCGGCTCCGGCGAGCGCGGGCTCATCGCCTTCCGCGGCCGGCAGCCGCTGGGCTACTACAAGGACGAGGCCAAGACCAGGGCGACGTTCCAGGTCATCGACGGGCACCGCTACTCGGTGCCGGGTGACTGGGCGACGGTGGCGCGGGACGGGTCGGTGACGCTGCTCGGCCGCGACTCGGCCTGCATCAACACCGGCGGTGAGAAGGTGTTCGCCGAGGAGGTGGAGGGGGCGGTCAAGGGGCTGCCCGGCGTGGCGGACGCGGTCGTGGTCGGGGTCCCCGACGACAAGTACGGCCAGATGGTCGTCGCCGTCGTGGAGCCGGCTCCTGGCGCGGCCCGCGACGCCGCCGGGATCATCGCGGGGGTGCGCTCCCGGCTGGCCGGTTACAAGGCGCCCAAGCGGGTGTTCTTCGTCGAGAGCATGCGGCGCGCCCCGAGCGGAAAAGCCGACCTGGCCGCGATCAAGCGACTGGCCACCGAACTCGCGCAGGCCGAAGCCGGCTGACCCGCCGGCTGCGGGCCGGTGGGTCAGCCGCCGGCCCGCAGGGGTCAGCCGGTCGTCGCCGCGGACCAGGTACACGTTGACCGCGCGCAGCCCGTCGCCGGGAGCCGCTCAAGAGCCGGTGAAGCGGGGGGCGCGCTTCTCCATGAACGCCCGCGAGCCCTCGCGGGCGTCGGACGAGCGCAGGATGACCTTGACGGCCTCGTCCTCGGCCTGGAACGCCTCGGCCAGCGAGCGCCCCGACGACTCCAGCATCACCTGCTTGAGCGTGCGCATCGCCAGCGGCCCGTTCTGCGCCATGCGCGCGGCGAGCCCGCGGGCGCACTCGAGCACCTCCTCAGCCGGGACGACCCGGTTGACCAGGCCGAAGCCGAGCGCCTGGGCCGCCCCGACCCGGTCGCCGACCAGCAGGATCTCCGCGGCCTGGGCCTGGGCGACCTGGCGGGACAGGCGGGCGATGCCGCCGGCCGCCGGGATGAGGCCGCGCCGGACCTCGACCAGCCCGAATTCGCTGGTGTCGGCGCACACCCGCAGGTCGCAGGCGAGCATCAGTTCCATGCCGCCGCCCACGACCACACCGCGCATGGCCGCGATGACCGGTGTGGTCATCTCCGTGCCGCGCAGCAGCGCCCTGTTGAGTATCAGCGGGTCGTCCAGCAGCGCCTTGTCCCAGTCGTCCTCGGCGGGCCGCGCGCGGGTCAGCAGCGGCGTCAGGCGGCCGAGGTCGGCGCCCGCGCAGAACGCCCGGTCCCCGGCCCCGGTCAGGACGACGACCCGGACCGACGGGTCCTGCCGGATCTGTGTCCACGCCCGGTCCAGGCGGACCAGCATCTCCGGAGTGAGGGCGTTCATCTTCCCCGGCCGGTTCAGCGTGATCTCGGCGACGCCGCCGCCGAGTTCGAACAGGATGGGGCTCTCAGACATCGGGGTACCCGTCCTTGTCGAAGACGACGGTGAAGAAGGCGAAGTCGTCGCCGCGCCGTTCCGGCAGCACCCGCACCCGCTGGCCGATCCTGATCGAGGCCGGGTCGGCGGTTCTGGCGGAGCCGACGATCCTCGGCCCCTCGTCCAGTTCGACCACGACGGTCGCGAACGGCAGTTCGTCGCGCCAGGCGGGCTCGGCCGTGTAGTGCGACAGGGTGTGCGAGTACACCGTGCCGTCGCCGCCGATCTCCTTGAAGCGCCAGTCGGGGGAGAAGCACTCGCAGCAGTAGTAGCGCGGCGGGTGGCTGTGGTGGCCGCATCGGCGGCACTCCTGGACGTGCATCCGGCCGGTTTCGGCGATCTTCTGGAAGAACTTCAGGTTCAGGTCGTCCGGCTTGGGGATGGCCTTGCCGCTCACGCGTCCCCCCTGGCCAGGATCGCGACGCTGCCGTCGCCCAGGTCGCCGTAGCCGGTGACCAGGCCCAGCTCGCAGCCTGCCACCTGGGCGGGCCCGGCGTCGTGGCGGAGTTGCCTGGTGGCCTCGACGAGATGGTTCATGCCCCAGCAGTGCCCCTGTGACATCAGCCCTCCATGGGTGTTGAGCGGGTGGCGTCCGTCGAGCCCGATCGTGCCGCCCTTGACGAAGTCGGCGGCCCCGCCGGGTTCGGCCAGCCCCAGCGCCTCGATCTGCATCAGCACGACGTAGGTGAAGCAGTCGTAGAGCTGCAGGAAGTCCATGTCGGACGCCTGGACGCCGGCCATCGCGAAGGCCCTGGGCGCGGCGGCGTGCAGCCCGAGACGCAGCGCGTCGGGCCGGTTGGTGAGTTCGTCGGCGGGGCTGGCGTGCCCTTCCGCGCCGCCGAGCCAGACGACGGGGCGGTGCCGCAGGTCGCGGGCGCGCTCGACGCTGGTGACCACGATCGCGGCGGCGCAGTCGGTCTCGACGCAGCAGTCGAGTTTGCGCAGCGGTTCGGTGATGTAGGGGGAGGCGAGGTAGTCGTCCATCGTGAGCGGGCGGTCTCGCATCAGCGCCTTGCCGTTGAGCCGGGCGTGGTCGCGGCAGGCCAGCGCGACGGCTCCGGCGGCCTCGGGCGGCACGTCGTACAGCTCCACGTATCGCCGCAGGTAGAGCGCGTACCACCAGGGCGCGGAGCGCAGCCCGTACGGGGCGTAGAAGTTGCGTACCGTCTCGAAGAAGGCGGCGGTGAAGCGGCGCTTGCTGGGGCGCGCGTCGGGGCGCGGGCGCAGCGCCGAGTACCCGTTCCACCCGATCGGGACGAGGATCGTGCGCGCGACGCCCGAGGAGATCGCCATCGCGGCGGTCACCAGCGCGGCGGTCGGGCTCGCGCCGCCCAGTTGCGGCGTCGTGGTGTAGCGCACGTCCTTGATGCCGAGGTGGGCCGCGATCTCGTCCCAGGCCACGAAGCCCGGCGGCGGCAGGATGCCGTCGACGTCCGCCGGGGTCAGCCCCGCGTCGGTGATCGCCGCCATGCTCGCGGCCAGGATCATCTCCAGCACGGACTGGTCCGTGCCGCGGACGTAATCGGTCTCGCCGATGCCCGCTATCGCCATCCGGCCTGACAGTGTCATCGCCTCTCCCTCCGCTGGAAGCATCAACGATAGTGTTGACCAATGTCAACCCATCGTCAACGCAAACGTTGACGGCCTCGTGGGACCGCTGGTATCAATGGCGGCATGGACGGTTTGCCCACGTACGTGGAAGGTGTGGCGCTGGAGATCAGCTTCGGCGACGCGACACGGAACCTGTCCGAGCTGATCTTCGACACGGTCCGTGCCGCGGTTGACGACTCCGGCCGCTCCATGGACGAGATCGACTCGGTCGTGCTGGCGGCCCACGACCTGGTGGACGGCCGGTCGCTGTCCAGCATGGTCACCGCGCCCGCCGCCGGCGCCTACCTGCGCGACGAGATCCGGTACGGAGACGACGGCGCGGCCGCGTTCGCCGCGGCCGTGGTCAGGCTGGAGGCGGGGCACGCGCGCCGCTCCATCGTGGCCGCCTGGGGGCGGGCGAGCGAGCACGACCCGCGCCGGTTCTCGCGCGCGCTGTTCGACCCCGCCATGACGCGGCCCCTGGGCCTGGACGAGTTCGTGCTGTCCGCGATGCGGGCCCAGCTCCTCCTGGCCACGCAGGAGGCCAGGAGGGACAGGGACCGGGCGGCCGAGGCCAGGCGGAAGGCCGCGGCGGCCAACCCCCGGGCGCTGCGCTCGGGCGGGTTCCGCTCCAGCCCGCACCACCCGCTCCGCGATGAGGACCTGCCGCTGTGGGCGGACGTGACGGCGGCCGTCGTGCTGTCCACGGAGCCGTCCCCGGTACGGGTGTCGGGGCTGGGCCAGTCGTCGGAGCCGTACGCGTTCGGCGACAGGGACCCGCGCGCCATCACGAGCCTGCGGCAGGCGGCCGGCCGCGCACTGGAGGAGGCGGGCCTGGACGCCGGCGCGATGGACCTGGCGGAGATCGACGGACTGACGCTGATCGAGGAGGCGATGGGCCTGGAGGCCGCCGGCCTCGCGCCGCCGGGGCAGGGCCTGGCGCACCTGGCCGACGACCCGCGCTGCAACCCGTCAGGAGGCGGGGCGGCCGGATACTGCCCGCCGAGCATGGGCCTGGCCAGGATCGTCGAGGCGGTCACCCGGCTGTCCGGCGGGCGGCGGGCGCTGGCGACCGGCTCCTCGACGGTCGCCGGGCAGACTCAGACCGCGATCGTCCTGGAGGCGGAGTGAGCAGGGAACGCGTCGGCGTCATCGGCGTCGGGCAGACCACCTACCGGCGGCACCACTCCGAGCTGAGCTCGGCCGACCTGATCTGGGAGGCGGCCGAGCGGGCGCTGGCCGACGCGGGCCTCGGCATCGACGCCGTGGACGTGATCGTGACGGGGGTCGCCCCCGACGCGCTCTCCGGCGAGAACTGCGTCGAGAAGACCGCGATCTTCGGCGCGGGCAAGCCGTTCGTGCGGGTCAACACGGGCGGCGTCACGGGCTCGTCCACGGTGTTCTCCGGCGCCTCGTACGTGGCCTCCGGCCGGGCCAGGGTGGCGCTGGTCATCGCGCTGGAGCGGATGGGCCAGGCCACGACCTCGCAACAGGTGTTCAACACGATCTTCGACCCGGTGTACGAGAAGGATTTCCCGCTCACCACGATCACCATGGCGGCGCTGCGCGCGTCGATGCTGATGCGCGTCTACGGCTACACCGAGCGGCACTGGGCCGAGATCGCCGCCCGCAACCACCGCCACGCGCGCGACAACCCCCTGGCCCACCTGCGCCTGGAGCTGACGCCCGAGGACATCCTGGACTCGCAACTGCTGGCCTGGCCGATCCACCGCTACGAGGCGTGCCCCATGTCGGAGGGCGCCTGCGCGCTGGTGCTGGCCGGCGAGGACGTCGTGGGCGGCCGCGAGGTGGCCTGGATCCAGGGCATGGCCTCGACCTCCGACAGCTACGCCATGGGCGACCGGTTCCACCGGCCCGAGGGCTCGCTGGTCGACCTGCTGTCACTGCGCCTTTCCGCCGAGCGCGCCTACGCCGAGGCCGGGATCACCGACCCGCGCGCGCAGATCGACGTGGTCGAGCTGTACTCGCCGTTCTCCAGCGCCGAGGCCATGACCTATCCGGCGCTGGGCTTCTGCCGCCCCGAGGACGGCCCCCGGTTCGTGCGCGAGCAGCAGGAGGACCCGTCCCTGCCGGTGTTCAACCCCTCGGGCGGCCCGCAGACCGCCAACCCGGTGAGCGCCACGGCGATGGTCCGCATCGCCGAATGCGCGCTCCAGGTCCGCGGCGTGGCCGGCGCGCGCCAGGTGCCGGACGCCACCCGGGCCGTCGCGACCGGGCAGGGCGGAGCGACACAGTTTTCCACCGTTTGCGTGCTGGGGAAGGAGCGCCCATGACGGAACTGATCACGATCCCCGGTCATTGGGGATTCGACTACACCTACTTCGCCGGGGAGGCCGCGAGCCGCTTCTTCGCCGAACTGAAGGACAACCGCCGCGTCATGGGCGCCAGGTGCCCCTCATGCCGCCGGGTGCTGGTGCCCGCCAGGGCATTCTGCGACGCCTGCTTCGAGCGTACGGGAGACTGGGTCGAAGTGGGCCCGGAGGGCACACTGGAGACCTTCACCATCATCGCCACCGCCTTTCCCGGGTTGCCGGAACCGCCGATCGTGATGGCCTACGTGACCCTGGACAACGCCGACACCGCGCTGGTCAACCTGGTGCTCGGGCTGGATCTGCGCGACGTGGACGCGGCTGCCGCCCGCCTGCAGCGGCAGCCGAGGGTGCGGGCGCAGTTCGTCGCCGAGCCTCACGGGCGCATCACCGACTTCGCCTTCACGCTGCTGTGAGCGCCCCGGGCAACTGGGGGCGGTGGGGCCCCGACGACGAACGCGGCGCGCTCAACCTGGTCGACGCCGAGGCGACGCGGCGCGGCCTGTCGGCCGTGCGTGCCGGCGAGCCGATCTCGCTCGGCCTGCCGATGCGGACCGGTCAGGGCCCCGTCGCCGGCATCCGCGCGCCGATGCAGCACTTCATGACGCGCGACGGCGGCGACTACGCGGCAGGATTGCCGGAAAAGCCCGGGTACGGGTACGCGGATGACTCGATCATGGTGGCCTGCCACGGCACCACCCACCTCGACGCCCTGTCGCACGTCTGGCGGGACGGCCTCATGTGGAACGGCTACCCGGCCGCGCGGGTGACCAGCAGGGGAGCGGCCCGGTGCGGCATCGAGAAGGCCGGCCCGATCGTGACCCGCGGACTGTTCCTGGACTTCGCCGCCGATGGGGACGGCCTGTCGCCGGGGGAGCCGATCGGCGTCGACCGGCTCGACGCCGCCGCGGAGGCGGCGGGCCTGCGCCCGGCCGCGGGGGACGCGCTGATCGTCCGTACCGGGTGGCTGCGGCAGTGGCGGGAGGGCCGGGCCACGGTGGAGTCCTGGCCGGGTCTTGACGCCGACTGCGCGGACTGGCTGGCCGACCACGACATCTCCGTGGTCGGCGCCGACAACATCGGCGTGGAGGTCGGCCCCTCGACGGTGCGGGGATCGGCGATGCCGCTGCACGTGACGGCGCTGCGCGACCTGGGGATCGCCTTCCTCGAACTGCTCGACCTGGAGGCGCTGGCCGGGCGGGCGGTGAGCGAACTGCTGCTGGTGGTCGCGCCGCTGAACATCGTGGGCGGGGTCGGCAGCCCGTGCGCTCCCGTGGCGGTGATCTGAGCGGATCACCGCTCGACGGCGAGCCCGTTCAGCAGGGACTCGGCGAAGGTGCCGCCGATCTCGGCGGCCGAGGGCATGCCGGGGGCGTTGTCGCGGTACCAGCGGTGCGTCCAGTTGACCATGCCGATGAGGCCGTAGGCGATCACCCGGGCCGGGCCCGTGGGCCGGATCGTGCCGTCGTCGAGCCCCGCCTGGACGATCTGGATCACCGCGTCGTCGTACCGCTTGTTGATCGCCTTCATGTCGCGCTCCCACTTGGAGCGCCCGTCGCCCACCCTGCTCAGGTCTTCCTGAATGTAGACGAACAGGTACGGATAATGTTCGGCATAGGAGGACATGAGCATGGTGATCAACTGCCGGAGCTTGTCCACCGTGCTGCCCTCGCCGTCGCGGATGTCCTCCGCCTGCTTGGCGTTGGCCTCGGCCGCCCCCTGGACGATCTCGTGGAACAGCTCCTCCTTGCTGCCGACGTAGTAGTAGAGCGTCGCCCGGTCGGTGTTCAGGCTCGCCGCGACGTCCGCGAGCGTCGCGCCCCGGAAACCCTTCTCACGAAACACCTTCGCCGCCGCCGCGATGATCTCCGCGCGACGCTCGGCATAGGCGGCGCCGCCTTCGGCGAGCGCGGCAGCGCGCCTGCGACCGATCCCGCTTGCCATGAGTCTCCGTCCTTGTGGCACCGGCGCCGGATCTTGGCGCCGGACGACGACATTATCCATAACCGTACGCACCCCCGTGTTCGATCAACGATAGTGTTGATAAGCTATCAACGCTACCGTTGATAGGCCCGAGGAGCGCCGAATGAAGACGCCGGTCACCGAGATGCTCTCGATCGAGTACCCGATCTTCGCCTTCTCCCACTGTCGCGACGTGGTCGCGGCGGTCACCAACGCGGGCGGCTTCGGCGTGCTCGGAGCGGTCGCGCACACGCCAGAAGAGCTCGAGACCGACCTGACCTGGATCGAGGAGCAGACGCACGGCCGGCCGTACGGCGTCGACCTGCTGATGCCCAAGAAGTACGCGGGAGCGGACAAGGGCGGCGCGCAGCGCACGGAGTTGCGTACGATGATCCCGGACGGGCACCGCGCCTTCCTGGAGGGGCTGCTGGAGCGCTACGACGTGCCGCCGCTGCCGCCCGCCCCGCGCTCCGGCGACGCCCCCAAGCGGGCCGGCCTCCAGGTGGACGGCAAGAGCATGGCGCCGCTCATCGACGTGGCGTTCCGGCACGACATCAGGCTGCTGGCCTCCGCACTGGGCGCACCGCCACCGTGGCTGGTCGAGCAGGCGCACCGCAGGGGCGTCGTCGTGGCGGCGCTGGCCGGACGGGTGAAGCATGCCCTGGCCCAGGTGGAGGCGGGCGTGGACATCGTGATCGCGCAAGGTACCGAGGCGGGCGGTCACACCGGTGAGATCAGCACCATGGTGCTGGTGCCGCAGGTGGTCGACGCGGTCGCACCCGTGCCGGTGCTCGCGGCCGGCGGCATCGCGAACGGCCGGCAGATGGCGGCCTCCCTGGCACTCGGGGCGGCCGGGGTGTGGTGCGGCTCGGTCTGGCTGACCACCCACGAGGCCGAGACCTCCCAGGCGGTCCGCGCCCGGATGCTGGCCGCGAACTCGGAGGACACCACCAGGACGCGTTCCTTCACCGGCAAGCCGTGCCGGGTGCTGCGCAGCGAGTGGACCGACGCGTGGGAGGCGCCCGACGCGCCGGCCCCGCTGCCCATGCCACTGCAGAGCATGCTGTCCGACCGTCCCCGGCGCAGGGTGGAGGCCATCTCGGAGCGGCCGGGCAGCCGGGCCGCGGAGTTGCTGAGCCCGTTCATCGGGCAGGTCGTCGGGCAGATGAACACGGTCCGCCCGGCCCGCAGGGTGGTCCTGGACATGGTCGAGGAACTGGCCGACGCCTGGCAGGGCGTGGACGACGCCCTCTCCGCCGACTGACCTGGCGCGGGCCGTCCCCGGCGGTGGCGTGGGTCAGGTACGCACCCGGACGGGGACGGTGTCGGGGCCGCGCACGTTCCCGCCGGTCCACTCGACGGCGTCAGGGCCGATGACGTCGTAGTCCGGTATGACCCGCAGCCACTCCTCCAAGGCGACGCGCAGTTCGAGCCGGGCCAGCGTCGAGCCCAGGCAGCGGTGCGCGCCCGAGCCGAACGCCAGGTGGCGGTTGCGCCTGCGGTCCAGCAGCACGGTGTCCGGTTCGTCGAAGACGCCGGGGTCGCGGTTGGCGGAGGCCAGCGGCAGGATGACCCGCTCACCCGCCGGGATCGGCGTCCCGCGCACCTCGACGGGGCCCGTCGTGAGGCGGGCGAGCATGACGGGCGCGTAGGCGCGCAGCAACTCCTCCACGGCGGTGCTCATGAGGTCGGGTTCGCGGGCCAGCCGGCGCCGGTCCTCGGGATGGGTGCCCAGGTGGAACAGGCTCGCGCTGATGGCGCTCCACGTGGTGTCCGCGCCGGCGATCATCACGACCATGGCGCTGCCGATCCGCACCTTTCTGTCCGTCTCGGCGCGGGCCAGGTGGCTGAGCAGGTCGTCGCCGTCGCCGGTCGCGCGTTCGGTCAGAAGGGCGTCGAAGAAGGCGATCATCTCCCGGACGGCGCAGGCGCGGATCTCCTGCGACAGCGGCCCGAGTCGCAGCAGCCGCACCGTCCAGTCGATGAACCTGGCGTGCGTCTCGGGCGGGACGTCGAGCAGCTTGGCCAGCACGCTCACGGTCAGCCGCTGGGCGAACTCGGCCGCCGCGTCGCCGCCCCCGCGTGCTGCGAACTCACCGGCGAGCGAGCGCGCGAGCTCGCGCACGAACGGCTCCAACTCGGCGATCCTTCTCGGGTGGAAGAACGGCGCCAGCCGTTCCCGGTGGCCGCGGTGCTCGGGAGGGTCGGAGGTGATCGGCGGGAGGAGGAGCCCTCCCGCGTACTCGGCGGGCCCCGCGACCTCGGCGGATCTGGAGGAGAACCGCTCGGGGTCGCGGACGGCGTCGCGGATGTCGTCGTAGGCGGCCAGCATCCACGAACCGCCGGTGTTGTCGCTGTGCGCGACCGGGCAGCCCTCCCGCATCGCCTGCCAGTGGGGGTGGGGGCAGTTGCGGAACTGCGGGGAGAAGATGTCGTAGCCGTCAAGTTTTGTGGTCATGCGTCCTCTTAGATCATGGAGAGCACGGGCTTGAGGTCGCCGTCGGCGATCCGCCTGCGCAGGACGTACTTCTGGATCTTGCCGCTGGCGGTCACCGGGAAGTCCTCGGTGAGGTACCAAAGGCGCGGCGCCTTGAACGGCGCCAGGTTCTCGCGGCAGTACCGGTACAGCTCCTCCGCCCTCGTCGGGCCGGGACGGAGCTGCAGGACGACGGCGACCTGCTCGCCCCAGTGCTCGTCGGGCACGCCGAGCACCTCCGCGCCCGAGACGCCCGGGTGGGTCAGGAGCAGTTCCTCGATCTCGCGCGGGTAGATGTTCTCGCCGCCCCTGATGATCATGTCCTTCAGTCGTCCGGTGACGCGGATGAAGCCGCGCTCGTCCATCGAGCCGAGGTCGCCGGTGTGCAGCCACCCGTCGGCGTCGAGGGTGGCCCGGCTCGCCTCGGGCAGCTCGAAGTAGTCCAGCATCGACTGGTATCCGCGCACGCAGATCTCGCCCCGCTCGCCGAAGCGCACGGTCCGGCCGGTGACGGGGTCGAGGATGCGGGCCTCCATGTGGGGCAGGGGATGTCCCACCGTCGTCATCCGATCCTCGAAGGAGTCGGCAGGGTGCGTCTGCGTCACGACGCCGTGCACCTCCGTCTGACCGAACCCGATCGAGATCGTGCAGTCGAACAGGCTCTCCGCCCGGCGCACCAGGGCGGCCGGGCAGCCCGCCCCGCCGAGCAGCATCGAGCGCATGCTGGACAGGTCGTACTCCTCGACGCGGGGGTGGTTGACGAGCGCGTTCAGTATCGTCGGGACGGCGAGCATGATCGTGCCCCGGTGCTCCTGGATCCTGTCCAGCACGAGCGTGGCATCGAAGCGGGGCAGCAGCACGTGGGTGCCGTGCAGGGCCAGGATGCCGATCGCGGCCATCACGCAGCTCCCGACGTGGAACATCGGCATCGGGTTGATCCAGATGTCGCCGTCGCGCAGCCCGCCCCGCGTGCCCGCGAACCGGGCGGCGTTGATGCTGCCCTGATGGTGCAGCCGGCAGCCCTTGGGTGCGCCGGTGGTGCCGGAGGTGTACTGGATCTGCGCGGCGTCCCTGGGCTTGACGTCGGGGAACGGGACGTCGCACGCCTCGGCGAGGGCGAGGAAGGCCGCCCAGTCCTCGAAGAGGTACCTCTCGCGCAGTTCGGGCAGGTCGAGCCTGCCGGCGACGTCCGCGCGGCGCTCGCCGCGGAAGTCCGCCGTGAGGAACAGGGCGCAGGCGCGCGACTGGCCCAGCACGTGCCGCAGCTCGCGTTCGCGCAGCGCCGGGTTGACGGTGACCAGCACCATCCCCGCCAGCGCGGCACCGAGCTGCAGGAGCTCCCATTCCGGCCGGTTGGCCGACCACACCGCGATCCGGTCGCCCGGCGCGTACCTGCTCAGCAGCGCGCGTGCGACGCGTTCGGCGTCCTGGAGCAGCTCGCGGTAGGTCCACTCGCGGCGGGCCGAGGGCTCGGCCGAGCCGTCCACCAGGGCGAGGCGGTCGGGGACCGTCGCGGCGGCGTCGCGGAGCAGGTCTCCGAGGGTGGTGTCCAGAGTCGGTTCGCCTGCCGTCGGGGGCCAGTAGGCATGATCTGTCATCGCTGCGGAAGCCTCTCCGTGAGCCGTTCAACGTTAGTGTTGACTCGGCGGGCGGCGTGTGTCAACAATCGGGGATGCGGACGATCGCGGCCCTGCTGGAGCAGCCGAAGACACCACCCTCGCTCGTCGAGCTGGACCTGGAGGCGCCGCGACCAGGCGAGATCCTGGTCGAGATCGGGGCGAGCGGCATCTGCCACACCGACCTGTCGGTGTATGACGCCACGCTGGACAACCCCATGCCGATCGTGCTCGGGCACGAAGGCGCCGGAACCGTCGTCCAGATCGGCGAGGGCGTCACCAGGCTCGCGCCCGGCGACCGGGTCGTGCTGGCCTGGCTCGCCCAGTGCGGCGGCTGCTTCTACTGCCTGCGCGGCCAGCCCGAACTGTGCGAGCGGGCCGGCTTCTCCTTCGCGCTGAGCACGCTCCCCGACGGCTCGACCCGGCTCTCGCACGACGGCCGCCCCGTCCACCAGATGGCCGGGCTGGGGACCTTCGCCCACCACTGCGTGGTGCCGGCGGGATCGGCGGTGAAAGTGCCAGGCGACCTGCCGTTCGAGGCCGCCGCGCTGATCGGCTGCGCCGCGCTGACCGGCTTCGGCGCCGCCGTCAACACCGCCTCCATCCAGGTGGGCGACAGCGTGGCCGTCATCGGGGCCGGCGGCGTCGGGCTCAACGCCATCCAGGGCGCGCGTACGGCCGGGGCCTGCACGGTCGTGGCCGTGGACCCCAACCGGGGCCGCCGCGAGCGCGCCCTCGCCTTCGGCGCCACGCACGCGCTCGAACCCTCGCCCGCGATCGCCCGCGAGATCCGCGCGCTGACCGAGGGCCGGGGCGCCGACGTGGCCATCGAGGTGGCCGGCAGGACCGAGGCCATCGACACCGCCCTGCGCGTCACCCGGCGCGGCGGCCAGGTCGTGCTCGTCGGCGCGGGCGGCGAGGACGCCCTGCTGTCGGTGCCCGCCTTCGCCTCGGTCGTGATGACCGGCAAACGCATCCTCGGCTCCCTCTACGGCTCCGCGAACGTGCGCAGGGACGTGCCCCGCCTGGTGCAGCTCTACCGGTCGGGCACGCTCAGGCTCGACGAACTGGTCACCGAGACCTTCGAGCTCGACCGGATCGACGAGGCCCTCGCCTACTGCGCGCAGAGCCGTGGCACGCGAGCCGTGGTGATCCCCCGATGATCTGCTTCCCCATGACCGTGGACGGCGCCGCGCTGCCCGCCCAGGCCGTCTTCGACGTGCTCGACCCGGCCACCGAGGAGGTGTTCGCCCAGGCGCCGGCCTGCACCCCCGCCCAGCTTGACCTGGCCTTCGAGGCCGCCGCCCGGGCCGCGGGCGCCTGGGCGGCCGACCCTGCGGCCCGCCGGGACCTGCTGCGGGCCGCCGCCGGCGCGGTGAGCGCGGCCCGCGACGAACTGGCCGTGCTGCTGGCCACCGAGCAGGGCAAACCGGTCAGGGCCGCGGCCTTCGAGGTGGACCAGCACGCCCTGTGGCTACGCGAGTCCGCCGCGCTCCCGCTGGCCGAGGAGATCCTCCAGGACGACGGGACCGCCGTGGCCGCCCTGGTCCGCCGGCCACTCGGCGTCGTGGCCGCCATCACACCGTGGAACTACCCGATCCTGCTGGCCGGGTGGAAGCTGGGCCCCGCGCTGGTCGCGGGCAACACCGTGGTGCTCAAGCCCTCGCCGTACACGCCGGTCGCCACGCTGAGGCTGGGAGAGCTGCTGGCGGGCGTGCTGCCGCCCGGCGTGGTGAACGTGATCAGCGGCCCCGACCCGCTGGGCGCCGCCATGACGGCGCACCCCGCCGTCGCGAAGATCAGCTTCACCGGCTCGGTACGCACCGGCGTCGCCGTGGCGCGGGCGGCGGCCGCCGGGATGAAGCGGCTGACACTGGAGCTCGGAGGCAACGACGCGGCGATCGTCCTCGACGACGTCGCGCCGGAGGCCATCGCGAAATCGCTGTTCTGGGCCGCGTTCACCAACTGCGGGCAGATCTGCGCCGGGATCAAACGCCTGTACGTGCCGGAACGGCTCCACGACCCACTCGTCGAGGCGCTCGTCGCGGTGGCCTCGCGGGCCCGCGTCGGCCCCGCTACCGACGAGCGCAGCCGGATCGGGCCCCTGAACAACCGCACGCAGTTCGAGCGGGTGGCCGCGCTCGTCGAGGAGGCCGTGACGGCGGGCGCCCGCGTCGCCGTCGGCGGCCTGGCGCCGGCCCGGCCCGGCTACTTCTACGCTCCCACCGTCCTGACCGGCGCGCGCGAGGGCATGCGGGTGGTGGACGAAGAGCAGTTCGGCCCGGTGCTGCCGGTCCTGACCTATCGTGAGGTGGACGAGGCCGTCGCGCGGGCCAACGCGGGCCCCTTCGGGCTGTCAGGGTCCGTCTGGGGCGGCGACGCGGCGCGGGCCGAGTCGGTCGCCCGCCGCCTGGAGTGCGGCACCGCCTTCGTCAACGACCACCTCACGGTGGCGCCGCACCTGCCATTCGGCGGGTGGAAGATGAGCGGGCTCGGCGTCGAGAACGGCCCGTGGGGCCTCGACCAGTTCACCCAGCCGCAGGTCGTCTACAGGCGACGCGGATAACGGGCCCGGCCTGGCGCTTTCGGCCCCGGGGTCGAGGCCGGCAGCAGGCGTTCGTCCGGTTCGCCGTTCGGCGCGGGCCCGTCCGGGCTACCCGCCGGAGCGGTAGACGGCGATCTCGGTCAGCGTCGGGGTGTAGACCTCGGCCGGCACCTTCTCGGTCAGCGCCACCCGCAGCCGGGACGTCGTGAGGCTGCCGAAGCCGGTCACGGTCAGGTCGTGCCCCATGCCGGCGGAGCGGCTCGCGAACGTCACCCAGGCGCCGGCCCCGGCGTCCCAGCGCTGCAACTGGAACGCCCGGACGCGCGGGTTGGTGCCCGAGTCGGTGTACTCGTCCAGGTACACCTCGTCGAACGTGGTCTGCGCGCCGAAGTCGACGTCGAGCGTGATCGGGTAGGTCGCGTCGTCGGCCGCCGCCCAGCGGGTCGCCGGGTCGCCGTCGGTCAGCTTCTCCGCGCCGAGCGTGCCGTTCGCGCCAGGGTGGGTCGAGCTCGCGGTGACCGGTTTGCGCAGGGCGAGGTTGACGCGGCCGTCGCCCGGGTCGTCCTCGATGGGGTCCTCGTCCACCGGGTTGTTGACCTTCTTGCCGATCGGGCTCTCCGCCATGCCGATGTCCGGCGCGTCGCCGAAGTAGATGTGCGTGCCGAGGAAGTCCTCGGTGCCCAGGCGGGGGTTGTAGCGGCCGGCGTCGATGAGCGGCGAGTCCGGGCGCAGCTTGAAGTGCGCCGCGGCCGTCCTGATCCGGTCCACGCCCGCCCCGGTGACGTACTTGGCCGGGTCGCCGGCGAACCTCGGGTCGGCCCGCGTCCCGGCCCGGTCGGCCGGTTCCTGGCTGGAGTGGGTGCCGCCGGCCTCGTAGTAGTCGTTGTTGGAGAACACCGCCTGGCGCAGGGCGCCGGTCCTGCGGTACCACGGCGTCGAGGTGGTCTTCGAGGTGTTGTAGAAGATGTTGTTCATGAAGTAGACGGTGCTCAGGAACGTCTCGTCGTGGACGTAGTCGAGGTCGGCGCCGTCGTAGACGAAGGTGTTGTTGACGAAGTAGGTCGGCGAGTAGTTCGTCGACAACATGTTCTTCACCAGCACGCCGTTGTCGTTGACGCTCAGGTTGTAGCGGGCGACGGAGTTGGAGCTGTTGCCCATGTACGACATCCAGCCCGCCGCGTTGTCGTGGGAGTAGTTGAACTGGTAGGTGACGTTGAAGTTGGTGTACTCCAGATCCCACGGAGTGCCGTCGAACTCGTTGTCGGGGCCGCCGTACACCTCGTTGAACTGCATGACCGAATCGGCGCCCGCCCACAGATACAGCGCCACCGACACCGCGTCATACCGTTCGAGATAGCCGTTGACCTCGTTGTACTCCACCGTCATGTTCTTGGTGTTGGCGAACTGGAAGGCGCCCTGGCCGATGCTCTCGGCGTAGTTGTGGCCGATGTAGACGTCACGGCTGTACAGGTCGCGGGTGCGCACCCAGAGCTGCTCCCAGCCCTCGTGGAACTTGCCGCTCTCGTCGTACTGGCCGGCGTCGGCCCCGTCGGCGGCGAACCAGTTGAACGCGAACTGCACCGCGTGCAGCTCGACGTTCACGAACGTGTTGTTCTCGATCCGCACGTCCTTGAAGTAGTAGCCGCCGGTGCCGTACGCCTTGTAGCTGCGGCTGCCGAAGACCTGGAAGTTGACGCCGCCGTAGTGGATCTTCTGCCAGGTGCTCGGGCCGTCCAGATCGTGGACGTAGACGTCCGAGACGCGGAAGTGGTCCATGATGCTGTCCGCGCCCGCCGGCAGGAGGTCGGCGTTGATGGAGACCATGATGCCGTCGCGGACGTAGGACCCGGTGGTGATGTCGGTGGCGAAGTCGTCGTCGTTGGACAGCTCGACGTTGTTGATCTCGAAGTACTGCTGGTTGCGCAGCACGATCGCCCCGGTCAGGCCGACCGTGTCGGGGTTCTTCGTGCCGTCGGCCCTGAAGGGGCTGGGCACCTTGCCGTTCGTCGCGATGTACGGGCGGCGGGCGCCGGGCTCGCCGTAGGCCGAGATGGTGATCGGCCTGCCCGCGCTGCCCGAGCCCTTCGGCCACAACTGCTGGTCGTGCCACTGCTGGCCGGCCTTGAGCAGGATGCGGTCGCCGGGCCCGAACGTCGTCGCGTTCGCCTTGGCCAGGGTGCGCCAGGCGGTCGCCTGCGAGGTGCCCGCCGCGTTGTCGCGGCCGTTCGCCGCGTCGATGAAGTAGTCTCTGCCGCCGCTCGGGTTCGGCGTGTTGCCGGGCCAGTTCGCCTTGGCGGCGGCGGGTGCGGCGCGGTCCTGGGTCGCGGCGGCGGTCGGCGCGGCGGGGGCGAGCGATCCCGCGAGCAGGGCCAGGGCCGCCAGGCACATGCGGAGTGCGTGCGAGGATCGGCGCGCGACGGGGGGTGAGGTACCGACGGGTTTCACTGTTGAACATCCTCCGTGTTGATGGCGTCCACCGCCGCCGTGTCGACCGTGGTGTCGCTGCTGTCCACTCGGCGCTGGAGGAACGTGTCGAACTTCTCCTCGATGAGCGACTGCCGGATGCGCCGGGAGTACTCGGCGAAGGCCGCGTCCTCGTCGACGCTCTTGTCGTTGAGCTCGTAGTAGGTGATCTGGCCTGTGCCGGGGACCGGGGCGGAGATCTGGCCCGCGGCGAGCGTGCCGAGCACCGCCATGAGGTCCCGGTCGTGGGCGGCCGAGCCGCCGCCGTGCTTGGTCGCGGTGGTGAGCCTGGCGCCGGGCTCCCGGTCGGCGACCTCCGCCAGCCGGTCCGCCTCGGTCACCCGCCGCTGGAGTCCGGCCGCGTAGTTCCCGGACGCGCCCTCGGGAACCGGCACCACGAGTTTGGAGTAGGTGTACGTGGTCGCGTTGGCGCTCCAGGCTTGCCTGTCGGCGTCGAACGCCCGCCGGACGTCGGCGTCGGTGACCCGGAGCGGCCCGGTGCTGAGCCGCTGCTTCAACGCCGTGGTCAGCTCGGTCATCCGGCGGGAGTAGTACTCCTCGGGGGAGAACTCCGCCAGGCCGTAGACGACCTGGCCCCTGGCGATGGCCCCGGCGCGCCGCTCGTTCTCCTGGGCCAGCTCGGTGAGGAAGGCGGCGTGGTCGGCGGAGCCGATCAGCCCCTCCTGCCGTGCCAGGATCAGCACCGTCTTGTCGCGCCGGATCTCGTCGAGCGCGCGGGCCGAGAGCCGCTGGAGCGCGCTCCTGTCGCCGGTCCTCGCGTTCCAGTCGATCGGGGCCTGGAGCCGGTACTGGTTGCGTAACTCGTTCTGCACGCCGGGCGCCAGGCGGCGCATGTGGAAGAGCAACTCGTCGCGGGTCACGGCGTGCCCGTCGATGGCGGCGACCTCGTCGGTGCGCCCCGTGAGCACCACAGCGGCGACCACCAGGGCGGCCAGGGCGGTCAGCGCGCCGGAGACCAGGACGAAGGCCCGGCGCGGGCGGCGCGGGGCGGCGGCCCGGTGCGGGACGCGCTTCACGAGGTCGCTCCGATCGCGGCCACGCAGGCCAGGACGGGGGTGTCCCGGGTTCTGGGCACCTCGACCAGCACCGCCTCTGTCTCGGCGGGCGGGAAGCTCAGGATGCGCTGGTAGCCCACCGCGTTCGCCTCGGCGAGGATCGTCCAGCGGCCGTCCCTGAGGCCACGGACGACGACGTGCTCGACGCGCTGCCCCCGCGCGATGTCCTCGCCCACGACGACCGCCTCGATTCGGCGCGCTCCGGCGAAGGCGAGCCGCACGCCCGGCAGGGGGTCGGCCTCGTCCCGCCGCCACGGCATCCGCCCCCTACCGGGCCACGCGGTCGCGACGTCGCCCGCGGTCCCGGACGAGACCGTCGCGGTCGCCGTCACCCGCCGCGCCCTGAAGTCCTCGATCCGCCGCCCGAGCCGCTCCAGCACCGCGACGTCGGCCTCCCGCAGCAGCCCGTCACGGGCCGGTGGCACGTTGAGTAGGAAACACGAGTTGCCGCCGACGGCCCGCAGGTAGATGCCGAACAGCTCCTCCGCGGAGCGGACCGCGGCGTCCTCGGCCGGGTGGTGGAACCAGCCGGGCCGGATCGAGGTGTTCACCTCGGCCGGGTACCAGACCAGGTCGTCCTCGAACCCCGCCAGGGCGGCGCGGCTGCCCAGGTCGCGCTCGTCGCTGCGGACCAGCCGGGCGAAGGCGCCGTCGTCGGCCCGCTGCGAGCGCTCGGCGATCCGCTCGGCGTCCTGAAGGGCACGGGGGACCACGCTCCACTCGTCGGGACGGGTGTCCCCGGCCTCGTTTCCGCACCAGCGGACGTCGGGCCCGCACACGCTGATGACCGCGTCCGGCTGCAGCTCGCGGGCCACCGCGTAGTACCGCTCCCAGTCGTAGACCTGGCGCCTGCCGTTCGGGCCCTCGCCGTTCGCGCCGTCCAGCCACACCGAGAACACCGGCCCGTACCGGGTGAGCAGCTCGGTGAGCTGGGCGACGTAGAAGTCGTCGTAGGCGCTCCCGGAGCCGTAGGAGGCCTCGGTGCGGTCCCAGGGCGACAGGTAGATCCCGAACCGCAGCCCGTGCCGCCTGGCCGCGTCGGCGACCTCCGCGACCACGTCGCCCCGGCCGCCGCGCCACGGCGAGGAGGCGACCGTGTAGGCCGTGACGTCGCTCGGCCACAGGCAGAACCCGTCGTGGTGCTTGCACGTGAGGATCACGCCGGTCATCCCGGCGGCCTTGAGCGCCCTGATCCACTGGTCGGCGTCGAGCGCGGCCGGGTCGAAGGCGGCCGGGTCGTCGTGCCCCTCGCCCCACTCCCTGTCCGTCATCGTGTTCATGCCGAAGTGGATGAAGGCGTAGAACTCCATCGCCTGCCAGGCGAGCTGGCGCGCGCTCGGCCGGACCGCGGACCAGCGGGCCGGCGGGGTCACAGGAACCGCCGGTTGTAGGAGGCCAGCACGGCCGGCAGCCCCGCCAGCGCGGCCAGCATGATCGCCAGAGCGCCCCACCCGGCCGTCGGACGGGCGGCGACGACGACCGCGACGCAGCCGGCCGCGACGAGCGTCCTGGCGGTGACGAGCAGCGCGCCGCGCGTCGATTCCTTCATGGATGATCTCCTTTCCAGGGTCAGCCCTTCACGCCGCCGGACGCCATGCCCGCGATGAGCCGGCGCTGGATCAGCGCGTAGAAGACGAGGACGGGGACGATGACGATGACCATGCCGGCGTACAGACGCCCGTAGTCGGCCGCCGCCTTCTGCGCCGTCATCAGGTTGAGCAGGCCCACCTGCAGCGTCTTGCCGTCGCCCGGCATCAGCGTGAGGGCGATGATGAAGTCGTTCCAGTAGGCCAGGAAGTTGAACAGCACCACCGTCGTGAGCGCCGGCCGCGCCATCGGCAGCATCACCCTGACCATGACCTGGAAGCGGGAGGCCCCGTCCAGCGCCGCGGCCTCCTCGTAGTCGGCGGGTATCGACCGGAAGGACGCGGTGAGCAGGTAGATGGTGAACGGGATCGACGTGGCCGCGTACACCAGCGACAGGACCGCGGGGTTGTCGATGAACAGGCCGCCCGGGAGCACGTCCACGAGCGCGCGGTCCCAGCCGACGAGCATGAGGAAGATCGGAACGACGATGTAGTTGACGTTGACGAACAGCCCGGCCAGCAGCGCGGCCTCCACGACGCGGCGGCCGCGGAAGTCGTACCTGGCGATGACGTAGGCCGCCGGCACGGAGACCGCCACGACGAACACCAGCCCGAGCACCGTGACGAGCACCGAGGTGAAGAAGTACTGGCCCATGCGGGCGTCGACGAAGGCCTCGACGTAGTTCCGCAGGCGCAGGCCCTCGGGCAGCGTCCATGGGCTGCCGTAGAACTCGCCCTTCTCCTTGAGCGAGGCGAGCAGCACCCAGCCGACCGGCACCGCGATGGCCAGGGCGATCGCGGTGACGAGCACGTAGGTCAGCGCCCGGCCGGCGCGTGCGCGGGGGTTGATGGTGGTCATGGTGGTTGTCCTCAGTACTGGAGGGGCTCGCGCCGCGTGGCCCGGCTCACCAGGAGCGACACGAGGAAGGAGAACGCGAAGATGACGACGCCGATGGCCATGCCGTAGCCGTAGGACGAGTTCGTGTACGCCTGCCGGTACATGTAACTCAGCAGGACCTCCGAGGAGCCGTCAGGCCCGCCGCCGGTCATCGCGCGGACCAGGACGAAGCTGAGGTTGACCGCGCTCATGACGAAGAACGTCAGCGTCGTGCGGAGGTTCTGCCAGATGAGCGGCAGCGTGATCGCGAAGAACTGCCGGACGGCGGACGCCCCGTCGAGCGCGGAGGCCTCGTAGAGCTCCTCCGGGATGCCGGCCATGCCGGACATGTACAGGACCATGTAGTAGCCGAGCGACTGCCAGACCATCGCGATCGCGACGGACCAGAGCACGAGGTCCTGATCGCCGAGCCAGACCCGCTGCAGGGTGTCGAGCGACAGCAGCCGTAACGTGCCGTTGAGCAGGCCGTTCTCCTGGTCGAAGATCGCGGAGAAGATTGCCGCGATCACGACCACGGACAGCACGCTCGGGACGTAGAGGATGAACCGGTACATGACCCGCCCGCGCAGCCGCTGCCGGGTCATGATCGCGGCCAGGAACAGGCCCAGGCCCATCGTCACGACCGTCACCACGACCAGCAGCGCGACCGTGTTCTGGAAGGCCCGGACGAACTGCGCGTCGTCGAGGAGCCGGGCGAAGTTGTCGAGCCCGACGAAACGCATGTCCGGGGAGAAACCACTCCAGGTGTAGAAGGACATCCGGAACACGTTCAGGGTCGGGACGACCATGAACACCGCGAACAGCACGAGCGCGGGCAGCAGGCAGGCGAGCACGAAGACGCCGTTGCCGCGCCGCCGCGGCGCCCGGTCCGCCGAGCCTGGAAGAGGGGTGGAACTGGTCGTCACCGTGCCGGTCCTCGCGTGGTTCTGGAAGGGAGCGGAGGTCAACTGCCTGCTTGGCGGAGCTTCTCGCTGGCCTCGTTCAGCGCGGCCTGCCACTGCGCCTGGGTCTTGTCGCCGCTGATGATGCTGTTGGCGGTGTCGAAGAGCGTGCCCTTGATGTCGACGCCCTCGACGGGCGGCGTGCCGGCGAAAGCGCCGACGAGCGCGGAGACCGACGTGTCCTCGTAGACCTTGTAGAACTCGGCGTTCTCCCCGGACAGGCCGCTCACGATGCCCTTGATCGGCTGGATCGCGTTCGCCTTGGCGAAGATCCCCGCTGCCGCGTCGGAGTACAGGTAGGCGACGAACTCCTTGGCCGCGTCCTTGTTACGGGCGGCGGCGGGGATCCAGACCGACTCGACCGACGTCGTGATGTAGCGTTTGCCGCCCTCGGTGACCGCCGGCAGCGGCGTCAGAGCCCACTGGAAGCCGTCGGCGCGCGGGGCGTCGGCCATCTCGCCGACGACCCAGGTCCCGTTCGGCATGAACATCGCCTTGTTGTCCAGGACCGACTGCTGGTTCTTGGTGAAGTCCTGCTCGTTGGCGTACCCGACCGTGGTCGGCGCGGCGTAACGCAGCAGCCGGGTGGTGATGTCGAGCACCTGCCGGGCCTGCGGCGTCTGCCACACGCTCTGCTTGTAGGTCATGACGTCGGTGTAGAACTGCTCCCCGCCCACGTCGGCGAGCAGGGCGAAGAAGAACGAGTCGAGGTACCCGGCGGTCGGGTAGGTGAACAGCGAGATCTTCTCCTTCTTGGCCGTCTCGCCGAGCGCGAACATCTCCTCCCAGGTCGCCGGGACCTTCCAGCCCTTCTCGGCGAACAGCGCCTTGTTGTAGAAGAGCCCGGTGGGGGCGTAGTACATCGGCAGCGTGTAGGTCTGGCCGGTGCCGTAGGGGTTGGTGTTGAGGTTTCCGACGATGCCCGCGACGAGCTTGTCGCCCACGGTCCCGTCCTCGCCGGGGACCTTCGCCTTCAGCACCGGCGTGAGGTCCTCCAGGGCCTTGTCCTTGATGAGCGTCTCGGTGAGCGCGGCCTTGCGGCCCTGGCCGAGCACCACGACGTCCGGGTAGCGCCCGGCCTTCATGTTCGGGGTGATCTCGTCCTCGATGCTCTTCGAGATCTGCAACCGCACCTCGACGTCGGGGTGCGCGGCCTCGTAGGCCCGGATGACCTCGGCGTACATGTCCCGGCCGTAGCCGCCTTCGAGGGCGGCGACGTTCAGGGTCGTCTTGCCGGAGGCCGAGCCGTCCCCGCCGGCCGAGCAGCCGGTGAGCAGTCCGAGCACCACGACGCTCACGAGGACGAGGGATCTCCTCATGGTTCTGGGGTCCTTCCCGTGGACGACTGCCCACCTGGGCAGGGCGGAGGAGCGAGTCAGGGTCCGGCCGCGTCGCCGGCCTGGGATCTGGATGTTGTTACAGTGGCATCGATAACATCGCGGCGCAAGAGGCACTTTGCCCCCGGGATGTCTCAGCTCGGGCGCGGCGGCGCGGTCGACTCGCGCACCGACAGCGACGCGGCGACGAGAGAGTCCGGGTCGCCGGCGTCGGCCCCGCCCAGCAGCAGGGCCACGGCCGCCGCGCCCGAGCGGTAGAAGTCCTGCCGCACGGTGGTCAGCGGCGGGTGGCAGTAGGCCGCCAGGGCGATGTCGTCCACGCTCACGATGGACACCTCGCCGGGCACCGACCGGCCGCGCTCGCGCAGCGCGCGGATCACCCCGAAGGCCATCTCGTCGCTGGCGGCGAAGACGGCGGTCACGTCGGGGATCATCGCCAGGACCTGGCCCTGGCGGTATCCCGAGTCGGGCGACCAGTCGCCCTCCAGCGGGGGCGGCGCCTGGATGCCGGCGGCGGCCAGGCACTCCTGCCAGCCCTGCCGGCGCTGGCGGGCCTCGATCCACTCGTCCGGCCCCGAGACGTGCCACACCTGGCGGTGCCCGAGGTCGAGCAGATGCCGTGTGGCGAGCCTGCCGGCCTCCTTCTGGTCGATCCCGAGCACCCGGGCGCTGGCGGTGCGGGAGCCGTCGAGCGTGACCGTGGGGATGTCGCGGGTGATGTCCTCCATCTTCTGTGTCACGGAGATGAGCGGCACGGCGATGACCATGCCGTCCACGCCCTGGTCGGCGAGCTTGGACAGGGAACGCTCCATCAGAGCCGTGTCGAGCCCGGCGATGGTCGCGATGCTCACCGCGTACCCGGCCTCGCCCGCGGCCGCCTCGACGCCGGCGGTCACCGCCGAGCGCGAGTAGTAGCCGCCCGACTGCAGCAGCACGAGCCCGATGGTGTGGCTGCGCCCGGAGGACAGCACCCTGGCGGCGTTGTTGAAGCGGTAGCCGAGCCGCTCCACCGCGGCCAGCACGCGCCTCCTGGTCTCCGGGTTGACGTTCGGCGCATCGCGCAGCGCGCGCGAGACGGTCTGCGCCGACACCCCGGCGGCCCTGGCCACGTCAGCCATGCTCGGCTGCCTGGTGGGCCGCTCGGTGGCTTTGGTCATCGCGTTCCCCTCTTGCCTGTCGATCGCTGGATCATACCGCCTCTGTTATGGATGGCATCGATAACATAGGCTGCCACAGTGATCGAGCTGCCCGCGCCGGACACCTCTCCGGCCCCGACGACCACGACCACGCTCACTTGGCGGGGGCGCCGCCTGTACCGGCACGGCGTCCCCCATCGCATCCTGTCCGGGGCGCTGCACTACTTCCGCGTCCACCCCGACCTCTGGCGGGACCGGATCCGCCGGCTCGCCGACCTCGGGCTCAACACGGTCGACACCTACGTCGCGTGGAACTTCCACCAGCCCCGCCAGGACGCGGCGCCGCGCTTCGACGGCTGGCGGGACGTCGAGCGGTTCATCCGCACGGCGGGGGAGGAGGGCCTCGACGTCATCGTCCGGCCAGGACCCTACATCTGCGCGGAATGGTCCAACGGCGGCCTGCCGAGCTGGCTCACCGGCCGCGACGTCGCGATCCGCAGCTCAGAGCCCGCCTTCACCTCCGAGGTCGGCCGCTGGTTCGACGACCTGGTCCCGCGCATCGCCGCGCTCCAGGCCGCCGAGGGGGGACCGGTCGTGGCGGTGCAGGTGGAGAACGAGTTCGGCAGCTTCGGCGACGACCAGGCCTACCTGCGCTGGAACCGCGAGGCGCTGACCGCGCGCGGCATCGGCGAACTGCTGTTCACCGCCGACGGTCCCACCGAGCTGATGCTGGACGGCGGCGCCCTGCCGGGGACCCTGACGGCCGTCACCCTGGGCTCCCAACCGGACGCCGCCAGGAAGCTCCTGGCATCCAGGCGGCCCGACGAGCCGTTCGTCGTCGCCGAGTTCTGGAACGGCTGGTTCGACCACTGGGGGGAGCGGCACCACGTCCGCGCCGCGGACAGCGTCGTCCACACCCTGGCCGGGATCGTCGCCGACGGCGGCAGCGTGAGCATCTACATGGCGCACGGCGGCACCAACTTCGGACTCTGGGCGGGCGCCAACGAACACGAGGGCCGGTTGCAGCCCACCGTGACCAGCTACGACTCCGACGCGCCCGTCGCCGAGGACGGCACGCTCACCGCCAAGTTCTTCGCCGTGCGGGAGGCGCTCGGCGCGCGCGGGCCCGTGCGGATGCCCGAGCGGACGCCGACGCTGCCGCCCGCGCGTCTCCCGCTGGTCCACCGCGCCGATCTGCTCACCGGCCTGCGCGCCGTGCCGGCCCCCACCGCGACGGGCCCGCGCCCGGCCTCGTTCGAGCGGCTCGGGCTGGAGGCGGGCATGGTCCTGCACACCGCGCACCCGCGCATCCCGGCGGGGGAGCACCGGCTCGCCTTCACCGACGTCCGGGACCGGGCCCTGGTCTTCTGCGACGGCGACCTGCTCGGCGTCGCCGACCAGGACCACCCGCACCTCCCGATACGCGGAAGCGGCGCCGTCGTCCGCCTGGAGGTCCTGGTCGAGAGCCTCGGCCGGGTGAACTACGGGCCCGCGATCGGCCGGCACAAGGGCCTGCTCGGGCCCGTCCTCGTCGACCGGCGCATCGTGCAGGGCTGGGACAGCACGCCGGTGGCGCTGCAGGAGTGGTCCGCCACGGAGCTGGCCCGCGCGGTCGCCGCCGGGCCGGCGTCCGCGGGTGCCGGGTTCGCCGTCGCCTCGCTCCACGTGGACGCGCCCGCGGACACCTTCCTCGCCCTGCCAGGATCGGGCCGTGGCCTGGTGTGGGTGAACGGGTTCCTGCTCGGCCGCCACTGGGAGATCGGGCCGCAGATCACGCTGTACTGCCCGGCGCCGCTGCTACACGCGGGCGAGAACACCGTGACGGTCCTCGAACTGCAGCGGCTCGGCGGCGTCCTTGAGCTGCGGGACCGCCCCGAGCTCGGACCTGCGGAGGAGTACGTCGAGGAGTTCGGCTGACCCGCTCACCCGGCGACGCGGGCCTGCGCCGCCCTGGTCAGGAAGACGTCGAGCACCCCGTCGCCGACCTGCGGCTGGGCCGCGCCCCAGCGGTTGCGCGGCGGGCTGACCCGGATGGCGCGGGCCTGCCTCTGCAGGTCGCGCGACTCGGCGAGCAACGTGGTAGCCCTGGCCTCGTCCCCGGCCTGCCGGGCCTGGAGGGCGTCGAGGGTGGCCGTCATCGCCCTGCCCCACAGCGCCGTGGCGTCCAGCCAGGACGCCGCGTCCTCGGCGAAGCCCCGCTGCACCGATCCGCTCCGGATGACGGCCGGGGCGGCGGCGATGGCCTTGGCGTACGGGCGCAGCGCGGCGATCGCCTCCGTGCGCCGCCCGCCGTCCCACGCCTGCCAGAACGCGGCCACCCGCGCGGCCAGCTCGGGCGCCTGGGGCTGCCAGGGGGTGCCGCCGAAGGTCGGGGCCAGGTGCTCCAGGTCGCCGAACACCAGCAGCGCCTCGGTGGCCGCCTTGTCGCCGCCGGCCAGATAGGCCATCGCCCTCGGCCAGCTCTTGCGCGCGTCGTAGGCCCGGTCGTTCCAGGTGAAGTCCGCGGCGCCGAAGACCGCGACCTTGCTCGCGTACGGCTGGTTCATCGGGTTGGCCACGATGCCGGACAGGTACGCGGCCAGGCCGCCCTCACGCTTGTCGTAGGGGGCCAGCAGCAGCCGGCCGCTGGTGTTGCCGTAGTCGTTGACCGGGTAGTTGTCCCAGACGAAGACCTTGCGCCCGAACAATTCCGCCGCCTGCTCCGCCTGCGCGTTGGTGATCTCGGGAGGCACGGTTTCGATGCCGGTCCACATCACCTCGATCGCGGGGTCGAGCCAGGCCCGCATGGTCTGCTTGTAGGTGGTGTCGGTGAGGTCGCCGTACTCGGTGGGGACCATCTGCAGCGGCCGGGCGCCTTCGCGGCCGGCGATGAAGGTGCGTTGCACGTCGTTGAGCAGATCGACCTGGGCCTTGGCCGCGGCGGTGCGCCCGGCCTGGCCGTAGGCGGCCTCGTCGGCCGCGCAGTTCCAGCGGGTGTAGCTGATGTCGTCCAGCGGGATGGAGAACGCCCTGGCGCCCAGGTCGTAGAGCGCCTGGAGCTTGCCCTTGAGGGCGGCGCGGTCGGCGGGGTCCGCATAGCAGATCGAGGTGCCGGGCGAGAGCGCGAAGGTGAAACGCACGTGGTTGGCGGTGGCCCGTGCCACCAGTTCGCCCAGCTCGGCGAGCTTGTCGGCCGGGTAGGGCTCGCGCCACCTGTCGCGGTGGTACGGGTCGTCCTTGGGGGCGTAGACGTAGGTGTTGGCCTTGACGTCGCCGTGGAAGTCCATCTGGTCGAGGCGTTCCGCGTGCGTCCACGGCGCGCCGTAGAAGCCCTCGATGGTGCCGCGCAGCGGCATCGAAGGGAAGTCGCTGACCTGGACCCCGGCCACCTTCCACGCCTTGCCTGACCGGACGAACAACTGGCGCAGCGTCTGCACGGCGTAGAACTGGCCCGCGGCGTCCCTGCCGCCGAGCGCGATCTGCCGGGGATCGCCGCCCGAGACCCGCACCGCGTACCCCTCGGCCTTGTCGGGCACGACCGTGTCGCCGAGCGCCCGCGTGACGTCCGGCCGGGTCGCGGGGCCGAGCCGGACCGTGAGCAGGCCGGGCGCGGTCGCGGTGCCGGGCGCGACGGTGTCGACCCGGTCGGCGCCGTGCGCCTTGAGCTCCCTGACGAGGCGGTCGCGGGCGGCGGTGTCGGTCTGGGCGTCGGCGATCACGAGCACCCGGCCGGTGACCTCGGCGTCGGCGCCGACGCCGGTCAGCGACTGCGGGGCCGGCGACACCGAGGGTAAGGAGGCGGCGGGAACGGGCGCGGCGTGGGCCGCGGGGACGGGCAGGAGCAGCAGGGGCGCGGCCAGCGTCAGGGCAGGGGCGATCTTGCGTCTTGTCACGAAACTCTCCAGTGGTCCGTACCGGCAAGGTGATCAAGGCATGGAGGTCGAAGCGACGGAAGGTGGGCGATCAGGCGCGGGGCGGTGCGGTGCTCCCGCGCGGTGCGAGTTCGGGGGTGGGCGCCTGCACCGCCCTGGGCTCGGGGCGCTCGGCCATCACGTGGAGCAGTTCGGTCGCGGTGAGGGTGCCGAGGGCGTAGGTGTCGCGGGTCAGCGCGGTGATCGGGGGATGGGGCAGATGGGTCAGGACGGAGTCGTCGAAGGAGACGATGGAGACGTCATCGGGGACGCGCACGGCCATCTCGGTGGCCACGCCCAGCCCCGCCGCCGCCATGACGTCGCTGTCGTAGATGATCGCCGTGCACCGGGGGCGGGCCTGCAGCAGCTGGCGCGTGGCGGAGGCGCCCTGGGTGTCGGAGTAGTCGGTCGCCACGCTGAGGATGTCGAGCGCCCCGCGCGCGTCGGCGACGGCCTGGAGGCGGCGGCGCGTGTGCTGGTAGGAGGGGATGCCGCTGACGTGGCCGATGGAGCGGTGGCCGAGCGCGGCCAGGTAGTCGAGGACGCGGGTCATCGCCGCGTGGTCGTCGGCCCAGACGCTGGTCAGCGGCAGGGGTGCGCCGTGGCCGCCCAGGACCACGGCCGGAATGCGCAGGTCGGCGATGAGCCGCGGCCGGACGTCGTCGACCGCGAGGTCGAAGAGCACGAGCCCGTCGACCCGGTTCTCGGCGGCCCAGCGGCGGTAGACCGCGATCTCCGCCTCGGTGTCCTCGACGATGAGGAGCTGGGTGGCGATGCCCTCGTTGGACAGGCGGGACTGCAGGCCCGACAGGACATGCCCGAAGAACGGCTCGACGCCCAGCGTGCGGGCAGGACGGGCGATGGCGATGCCGACCACGTCGTTGCTGGCCCCTTTGAGGGCGCGCGCGGCCCGGTGCGGCCGCCAGTTGAGCTCGGCGGCGACGTCGAGGATGCGCTTGCGCGTCGCGTCGCTGATGCCGGGGCGGGCGTTGAACGCCAGCGACACCGCCGAGACGGAGACGCCCGCGAGCCGGGCGATGTCGGTGCTGCGCAGCCGGGCCGGCGCGGGCTCGGGAGAGGCGGGTTCCTGGGGCGGAACCTCGTCGTTCGGCGGCATCGCTCCTCCATCGATGTCGGCGACCCGGGCGGCACGGCCGGGCGTCGTGATGCAAACGAGATGAGCCTCCCGGGTGACCAGGACAACTCAAACGTATTAGTCTGCGGTCACTTGAGGATCATAAAGCAACTAAAACGTATCAGGCATATTGTCACGCCTCCACTACGGAGAGGTACGGGATGCACAACCACCTCGGCCGCACCCTTGAGCGGTTCGCCCGTGTGAAGCGCGAACGGATCCTGCCCCGGACGCACACCCGGCTGAGCGGCGTGGAGATCGAGGCATGGACGGTCGCCGACGACGGCGAGCCGGTCAGCGCCCGGCACGCCCTCGGGCTCGCCCGCGACCCCGGCCGCACCGCACCCGGCTACCGCCCGTTCCCGCTGGGCGCCGCCTGGGGGGAGGCCTGGTCCACGACCTGGTTCCGGATCCGGGGCACGCTCGCCCCCGGCCAGGCAGGCCCCGTCGACCTCGTGCTCGACCTGGGCTGGTTCGACCACTCCGTGGGCGGTCACTGCGAGGGACTGGTCTTCACCCCCGACGGCACGATCGTCAAGGGCCTGCACCCCCGCCAGTCCGGCATCCGGTTACGGGGCGAAGGAGCGGTGCCGGGCCTGCTCGACGCCGACGGCGCCTTCCTGCTCCACGTCGAGGCGGCGGCGAACCCCCTGCTGCTCGGGCTGCCGCCGTTCGTCGTCACCGAGCACGGCGAGAAGGGGGCGCGGGAGCCGTTCGAGCAGTTCAGGCTGCGCCGCGCGGAGGTCGCCGCGTTCTCACCGCAGATCCACGCCCTGTGCTGCGACCTGGACGTCGCCGGCGAACTGGCCGCCGAGCTGAGCGCCGACGAGCCGCGCCACTGGCGGCTGCTGCGCGCGATCGAGGAGGCCCTGGACGCCTACGACGAGGCGGACGCGGAGGCCGGCGCCCGTCGCGCGCGCACGGTCCTGGCTCCCCTCCTGGCCGCGCCCGCGCACGCCAGCGCCCACCGGATCACCGCCGTCGGGCACGCGCACATGGACACGGCGTGGTTGTGGCCGCTGCGCGAGACGGTGCGCAAGCTCGCCCGCACGGTCTCCAACGCCCTGGCCCTGCTCGACGCCGACCCGGCGCTGGTGTACACGATGTCGTCGGCGCAGCACTTCAGCTGGCTGGAAGAGCACTATCCCGAGTTGTTCGCCCGGGTGCGCCGCCACGTCGAGCAGGGCAGGTTCGTCCCGGTCGGCGGGATGTGGGTGGAGGCGGACGGCGTCATCCCCACCGGCGAATCGATGGTGCGCCAGCTCACCTACGGCAAGAGGTACTTCATCGACCGGTTCGGCCGCGAACCGCGCGAGATGTGGCTGCCCGACTCCTTCGGCTACTCCGGAGCCCTGCCGCAACTGGCGCGCAGGGCCGGGTCCCGCTGGTTCCTGACGCAGAAGATCTCCTGGAACGACACCACGGTCTTCCCGCACCACTCCTTCTGGTGGGAGGGCATCGACGGCACGCGGATCTTCACGCACTTCCCGCCCGCGCAGACGTACGCCGCCGAGGTGAGCGCCCGCGAGCTCCGCCACGCCGTGGCGACCTTCAAGGACAAGGCCATCGCCTCCCATTCGCTGCTGCCCTACGGCTACGGCGACGGAGGCGGCGGCCCCACCAGGGAGATGGCAGAACGGCTGCGCCGCTTCGCCGACCTGGAAGGCGCCCCCCGCGTCACCTCCAGGTCGCCGGCGGAGTTCTTCACCGACGCCGAGGCCGAACTGCGGCAGGCCGGCGCGCTGCAGCCGGTCCACCGCGGCGAGCTCTACCTGGAGCTGCACCGGGGCACCCTGACCTCGCAGGCGGCCATGAAGCGCCACAACCGGCACTGCGAGTCGCTGCTGCGGGCGGCGGAATACCTCGGCGCGGCGGCGAGCACGCTGCGCGGCGCGCCCTACCCGCGTCAGGAGCTCGACGAGATCTGGCGCACCGTGCTGCTGCACCAGTTCCACGACATCCTCCCGGGAACCTCGATCGCCTGGGTGCACCGCGAGGCCCGCGACACCTACCAGGCCGTCGAGGAACGCCTGCGCGACCTGATCAAGCAGGCCGGCGCGGCCCTGGGCGGGCTGGCCGGACCCGACGCCGACACGCTCCCGCCGTTCACGGGCAAGCGGCCGGCCTCGGCCACGGCGGCGGTCACCGGCGAAGGGGACGGCGGCACCGTCCTGGACGACGGCCTGCTCCGCGTCGTCATCGGCGCCGACGGCCACGTCACCTCGCTCGTCGACCTGCGCACCGGCCGGGAGACGGTCCCGCCCGGCAGGCGACTCAACGAGCTGCAGATCTTCCGCGACGAACCGGTGCGCTGGGACGCCTGGGACGTGGACCGGCACGTGCTGCGCCACCCCCGGGTGATCGACGACGTCAGCAGCCGCAGGGTGCTCCACGGCGGGCCCGACGCCGGCATCGAGGTGGTCCGGCGGGTCGGCGCCTCGACGATCACGCTGACGATGTGGCTGCGGGCCGGCACCGGCCGGTTCGAGACCGAGTGCGCCGTGGACTGGCGCGAACGCGAACGCCTGCTCAAGGTCGCCCTCCCGGTGCGGATCATGGCGCGCTCCGCGCGGTTCGAGACCCAGTACGGGTACGTCGAACGGCCGCTGCTGGCCAACACCGCCGCCGAGGAGGCCATGTTCGAAGCCGCGATGCACCGCTACGTGCACGTGGCCGACGGCGGCTTCGGCCTTGCCGTCGTCAACGACGCCATGTACGGGGCCGACGCCCGTGCCGACGGCGACTCCACCGTCGTCCGGCTGTCGCTGCTGCGCGCCGCGCGCTTCCCCGACCCCCAGGCCGACCTGGGCACGCACACCTTCCGCTGGGCGGTGCTGCCCGGCGCGGACCTGCCCGCCACGGTCGAGGCCGCCTACGCCTTCAACACGCCCGACCTCGCCGGCCTCCCGCAGGTGGCGCCGCTGGTGCGCCTGGAGGCCCTGACCGGGCACGCGCTCATCGACTGGGTGAAACCGGCCGACGACGGCTCGGGCGACCTCGTCGTCCGGGTGTACGAGACGCAGGGCGGACGGGCCGGCGCCCGGCTGCGCTGCCACGCGGAACTCGGCGCGGACGCCGTCCTGTGGGAGACCGACCTGCTCGAACGGGAGCTCGGCGGCGAGGAGGACCTGCCCCCGGCCCTGGCCGGCGGGCGCGGTCCGGCGAGCGGAGCCCTTCTGGAGCTCGGCCCCTTCCAGGTGGCGACCCTGCGGATCTGCCACGCACAACGCATCAAGGAGGACATCCGATGACCACTGTCGGCAAAGGCCGGGCCCTGATGGCGGGGCTGGCCCTGGGCTCGTTGCTGTTGTCCGGGTGCGGTGCCGACACCACGCCGCCGGCCTCGGGCGGGGCACTGTCGGGATCGATCAAGTTCCAGACCTGGAACCTGAAGAACGAGAAGTTCACGCCCTACTTCACCGAGCTGATCGCGGCCTTCGAGAAGCAGAACCCCGGTACGAAGATCACCTGGGTGGACCAGCCCGCCGAGGGCTACCAGGACAAGCTGTCGGCCGACGCGGCGGCTGGGGCGCTGCCCGACGTCGTGGACATGGGACCCGAGGCCGCCTACACCCTGGCCCAGGCGGGGGTCCTGCTCGACGTCGCCAAGGCCGACCCCCAGGCCAAAGCCCTGTACCTGGACAAGGCGTGGCAGGCCATGACGTTCGGCGGCCTCGGCGGCGGAACCTACGGCTACCCGTGGTACCTCAACACCGGCCCCTCGTTCTTCAACAAGGCGCTGTTCGACAAGTGCGGGCTCGACCCCGACAAGCTGCCCGCCACCTACGACGACCTGTTCAGCCAGGCCGAGACCATGGCCAAGAACTGCTCGGAGGTGTCGATGATCGCCCGGATGCCGGTCATCGAGATGTTCGGCGAGTACGGCGTGCCGCTCATGGACGCCACGGGCAAGAAGTTCATCTACAACGACGCCAAGGGCGCG
This sequence comes from Nonomuraea purpurea, assembly GCF_042650645.1. NCBI lineage: Bacteria > Bacillati > Actinomycetota > Actinomycetes > Streptosporangiales > Streptosporangiaceae > Nonomuraea > Nonomuraea purpurea. Next base: position 104,821 of record NZ_JBHSBI010000003.1, on the reverse strand, counting down.
GAGTTCGTCGAGCGCTTCAAGAAGCTGTACGCGAGCAAGGGCCTGACCCCGCAGGCGCTGAACAACCTGCAGACCAAGGAGGTGGAGGAGTTCAAGGCCGGCCGGCTGGCCTACCTGTCGGGCAGCTCCTACACCCTGAACGACCTGAAGGACACCGCGCCAGAGGTCTACAAGTCGCTGGGCATCGGGCCGAGGATCAGCACGGCCGCCCCCAACATGTACATCGAGTCGCTCGTCGTGAACGCCGCCGGCGAGAACCAGCCGCTGGCCACGGCCTTCGCCAAGTACGTGACCAACCCCGCCAACCAGCTCGCCTTCGCCCAGAAGGCCTCGGTGTTCCCCTCCTCGGCCGGGTCGATGGAGGAGGAGTACTTCACCAAGGACGACGGCGACCCCGCCACGAAGGTGCGCCTGGAAAGCGCCGCCCAGGTCAAGAAGGCGGTCGTGTGGTGGCCGCCGGCGTTCTCCGGCTCGGCCGACGCCGAGACGCTGCGCGAGCAGATCGCCCAGGCACTGCTGGGCAAGAAGACCGTCCAGCAGGCGCTGGACGAGTCGGTCAGGTACTCCGACGAGCGGCTGGCCGCGCACGGATGACGCTCTCCGCCCCGCACCGGGCCGCCTCGCCCGAGGAGGCGGCCCCGGCCACCCACCGCTGGCGGCTGACCCCGTGGCTGTTCCTGCTGCCCGGGCTGGCCGTCATCGTGCTCCTGGTGCTGCTGCCGTTCCTGAACACGCTGCGGCTGGCGTTCACCGACTCCACCCTGCTCAGGAGCGGCGAGTTCATCGGCTGGGAGAACTTCCGCCGGATGTTCGCCGACGAGCGCTTCGGCACCGCGCTGCTGAACTCCACCCTCTACACGGTGTGCGTGGTGCCGCTCATGGTCGCGCTGCCGCTCGTGCTCGCCTCGCTGCTGAGCGGCGCCGGACGGCTGATGGGGTTCTTCCGCACCACCATGTACCTGCCGGTGATCATGTCGCCGGTCATCGTCGGGCTCATCTGGACGAACATGCTCGACCAGCGCGGCCTGGTCAACGAGCTGCTCGGCACGTTGAAGGCGGTCACCGCGCCCGTTCCCTTCCTCACCGACCGCTGGCTGCTGCTGTTCAGCGCCATGTTCGTCACCGTGTGGATGGGCCTGGGCTACTACATGGTCATCTACCTGGCCGCGCTGGCGAACATCGATCCGGCCCTGTACGACGCGGCGGCGATGGACGGCGCCGGCCCGGTGCGCACCTTCCTCAACGTCACCGTCCCCGGAGTGCGCTCGACGATGGGGCTCATCGGCGTGCTGTCCTCGGTGGCGGCCTTCCGCGTGTTCGGCGAGATCTACGTGCTCACGGACGGCACCGGCGGCGTGGGCGGCGGCGATCTCACGATGACCATGCTCATCCAGCGCGAGGGCACCGGCCTGCAGGCACGCACCGGCTACGCGGGCGCGATCAGCCTGGTCATGTTCGTCATCCTCGGCGGGCTGCTGATCGCGCAGCTCGTCCTGCAACGCAAGCAGAGGACCACCTGATGGCCCGCCGCCCGAAGCTCTCGCCCGGCCTCGTCGTGCGCTACCTGATTCTCGTGCTGATGGCGGTGCTGCTGGCGGGCCCCCTGCTGTGGCAGGTCTCGCTGTCGCTCAAGGGCGCCGGCGACCCGCTCTACACCCGGCCGCCCGAACTGATCCCCGGCCATCCCACGCTGGACAACTTCGCGACGGTGCTCGACCGGATCCCGGTGCCCGGCTACCTGCTCAACTCCCTGCTCGTGGCCGCCATGGCGGTCTGCGGCAACGTGGTGGGCGCCACCTGCGCCGGCTACGCGCTGGGCAAGCTGCGCTTCCGCGGCAGGGGGGTGGCGGCGGGGATCTGCGTCGCGGCCCTGCTCGTGCCGGCGGAGACCGTGCTGATCTCCCAGTTCTTGCTGGTCAGGGCGGCCGGTCTGGCCAACACCCTGCTGGGCGTGGTGCTGCCGACGATCGTGGCCGCGCTGAACGTCCTGCTCATGCGCAACGCCTTCCGCAACCTGCCCGCCGAGTTCGAGGAGGCGGCCATCGTCGACGGCGCCAACGCCTGGCAGCGGTTCATCCGCGTCTCCGTCCCCCAGGTCAAGGGCGTCATCACCGTCGTGGCGATCTTCGCGTTCGTCGGCTCGTGGAACGACTTCCTGTGGCCCCTCATCGTGCTGTCCGACGAGGACAACTACACCCTCACCATCGGGCTCAACCGCCTGCACGGCACCTTCTACGACGATCCGCGCCTCATCGCCGCCGGCACGATCATCGCCCTGGTTCCCATCGTCACGTTCTTCGCCATCTTGCAGCGCTACTTCTTCCGCGGGCTCGAAGCGGGAGGCTTGAAAGGGTGAAATGCTGAGATTCGGGGTCAACTACACACCTTCCCGCGAATGGTTCTACTCCTGGCTGGATCCTGACTGGGCGGCCACCCGGCGCGACATGAAGGCCCTGGCCGGGCTCGGACTGGACCACGTCCGCGTCCTGCCGCTCTGGCCGCTCCTGCAGCCGAACCGCACGCTGATCCGCCGCCGCGCCCTCGACGACGTGCGGCACGTCGTGGAGATCGCCGGCGAGGCCGGCCTCGAGGCCGGTGTGGACGTCCTGCAGGGCCACCTGTCGGGCTTCGACTTCGTGCCGAGCTGGCTGACGGACTGGCACCGGCGCAGCATGTTCACCGACCCCGACGCGGTCGCCGCGCAGGCCGCGCTCGTCGAGGCGCTCGACGGGCACCTGCACGACCTGCCCAACTTCCTCGGCCTGACCCTGGGCAACGAGGTCAACCAGTTCACCTCCGCCCTCCACCCGGCCCCGATGGCGGCCACGGCACAGCAGGTGACGGCCTGGCTCCAGGCCCTGCACGGCCAGGGGCCGCGCGAGCGGCGCCACTTCCGGCTCAACGCCGAATACGACGCCGTCTGGTACGCCGACGGCCACCCCTTCACCCCCGCGCACTCGGCCAGGCACGGCCAGATGAGCGTGATCCACTCGTGGATCTTCAACGGCACGGCGCAGGGCTACGGTGCGATGTCGCACGAAAGCCTCAGCCACGCCGCCTACCTCATCGAGCTGTCGCGCGCCTTCGCCCTCGACCCCGCCCGGCCGGTGTGGCTGCAGGAGGTCGGCGCGCCGCTCAACCACCTCACCGAGGAGCAGGCGCCCGGCTTCTGCGAGGGGACCGTACGGGCGGCGGCCGACAGCGACGCCCTGTGGGGCGTCACATGGTGGTGCTCACACGACGTGACACGCGACCTGTCCGACTTCCCCGACCTGGAACACAGCCTCGGCCTGATCGGCGCCGACGGCGCGGTCAAGCCGATCGGCGAGCGCTTCGCCGAACTGGCCGCGCAGCTGCGGCACCGGCCGCGCCCCGCCCCACGGAGCGAAGCCGTCGTCGTCCCCGTCGACGCGGCCGACGTCCCCGTCTCCCGGGCCGAGCTCTCACCGGGCGGGGGCGTCTTCGAGACCTGGATGAGCCGCGCCCGCGCCGGAGCCCGCCCCACCCTGGTCACCTCAGCGACCGCGGCCGACCCGCAGGCGCTACGCGCCCGCGGCGTCGAACGGCTCGTCCACGCAGAACCGACCGGCCGCACCTTCTACAGCTCGGTCGCCGACGCGGAGGTGCTGGAGCGGATGGCCGCGCATGCCGAACACTGAGCACCCCCACGTCGTGGAGCGGCTCCTGGCCGAGCTGTCATTACGCGAGAAGGTCGGCCAGCTCAACCAGCGCCTGTTCGGCTGGCAGGCCGTCGAACGGGCTCCCCGCGGCGGCTTCCGGCTCACCGGCCTCGCCCGCGCCGAGCTCGACCGATGGGGCGGGCTCGGCGCCCTGTACGGCCTCTTCCGCGCCGACGCCTGGTCCGGCCGCTCATGGGCCGGCGGGATCAGACCGGAGGAACGCGCCGAGGTCGCCGCCCTCGTCCAGGACGAGGTGGAGCGGGCCGGCCGGCACCGCATCGGCGTGCTGCTGTCGGAAGAGGCCCCGCACGGGCACCAGGCGCTCGGCGGGACGCTGCTGCCCGTCAACCTCGCGGTGGCCGCAGGATGGGACCCCGGGCTGCTGGCCGAGGCCGCGGCCGCCGTCGCCGCCGAACTCGCCGCCGGCGGGGTGCACCTGGCCCTGGTGTCCGCGCTCGACCTGCTGCGGGACCCGCGCTGGGGCCGGGCAGAGGAGTGCTTCGGCGAAGACCCGCTGCTCGCGGCCGAGCTCACCAGGGCGCTGGTGATCGGCATGCAGGGCGCAGACCGTGGCGCGGTGGGCGGCGACGGGGTCGCGATCGTGCTCAAACACCTGGCCGCGCAGGGCGAGGCCGTCGGCGGACGCAACGGCCAGTCCGCCGTCATCGGCCCCCGCGACCTGCGCGAACTGCACCTACCGGCGGTCCGGGCGGCGGTGGAGGCCGGGGCGCTGGGCTTCATGGCGGCCTACAACGACATCGACGGGGTGCCGTGCTGCGCCAACCGCGACCTGCTGACCGGCTTCCTGCGGGCCGAATGCGGCTTCGACGGCATCGTCATGGCCGACGGCCTGGCCGTGGACCGGCTCACCGCGATGACCGGCGACGCGACAGGCGCCGCCGTGGCCGCGATCGAGGCCGGCGACCTCCTGTCGCTCTGGGACGAGTCCTTCGGCCTGCTGGAGCGGGCCGCCGCCGACAACCCCCGGGTGGCCGACCTGGTCGACGCCGCCTGCCGCCGGATCCTCACCCTCAAACAACACCTCGGCCTCCTCCCCAACCACCCGCCCACCCCGGCCACGGATGCGGGCGTGCGTGGAAGGGTCACGCTGGTTGGCGCCGACGGCCTCTCGCGCCGGCTGGCCCGGCAGGCGCTGGTCCTGCTCGGCAACGACGGCGGGCTGCTGCCGCTCGACCGGCGGACGCTGAACAAGGTGGTCCTCGCCGGCCCCAACGCCCGCGACGTCACCGCCCTGCTGGGCGACTACGTGCCGCCCCTGCCAGAGAACTCCGCCGCCGGACTGGAACGCGCCCTGCGGCAGGCGCTGCCCGACACCGAGGTGACGTGCGTCGACGGAGTGCCCACGGCGGCCGAGCTGAGCGGCGCCGACGTGGTGATCCTGGCGCTCGGCGGGACGAGCCACCGCACCTACGCCGAGGACTTCGCCGCCAACGGGGCGATCGGCGGCGCGGCGGCCGTCGCGACCGCAGGGGAGGGCGTCGACCTGGCCGACCTGTCCCTCCCCGGCGGCCAGGACGACCTGGTCGCCGCCGTCCGCGCGCGGGCCCGCTGCCCCGTGGCGGCCGTCGTCATCGCCGGCCGCCCGCACGTGCTGACCGGAGTACTCGCCCACACCGACGCCCTGCTGTGGGCCGGCTACCCCGGCCCGCACGGCGGTCACGCGATCGTCGAGACGCTGCTCGGCGACCACGAGCCGGTCGGCCGCCTGCCGTTCACCGCACCACGCCATCCGGGGGCCGTGCCGGTCCGCCACAACGACCGGCACCCGGCCGGCGGCGTCTACCAGGACGCCCAGGAGCCGGTGCTGTTTCCCTTCGGCGCCGGCCTGCGCTACCGGCCCGTCCGCTTCGAGCGGCTGACCGCGACGGCGGAGGCGGCCACGGTCCAGGTGAGCGTCGAGGTCGTCAACCCCTCCGGCGCCGACGCCGAGGTCATCGTGCCGTTGTTCGGACGCCGTACCGGGGGCGTCGTGCTGCCGCGCGTCCGCGAACTGCTCGCCTTCCGCAGGGTGAGCGTCCCGGCGGACGCCCGCACCACCGTCGTCTGGACCCTGCCGACCGCACGCTGCTTCGCCGACGGCGCGACCGGCCGGGCCGTCACCGACCTGTACGTCGAGGACCTGCACGAGACCATCCGTCCATTCGACCACTCCCGATACCCACAGTGAGAAGTTGTGATGGCCCGAGCACATCTCCTGGACTCCCGCAAGAGCGTCTTCGCCGGGGTGGAGGCCGGCAAGGACCAGTTCAACCAGCCGTACAACCTCGATGACAACCTCGACGCGGGCGGCGCGCCGATGAACGCCATCGCCACCCTCGGCGCCGACTTCGTCTCCTCCGACTACGCGAACAAGACCGACGACGCCGCCCAGTGAGACGTCTTCGACCGGGAACGCCGCTGGTGGACCGGCTCCTCACGCGGCACGACCACGCCGGAGGGCACCTGGAAGGGAATCTCCTCCTCCATCGCGGAACGTTCGGTCATCGACGGCACCACGTTCGCCACTTCCTTCAACACCGGCCACGGCCTGGCTGCCTGGACCAAGGGCCGGCTGTCCAACCCGAAGGAGTGGGGCAACATCAACCTCCAGGACATCCCGGTGACCTGGCAGTGGTGGATCGACGCGGCGGGCACGCCGCTCGGCGCCGACTTCGACTACGGGCCCGCCTACACGCCGGCGAGCCGGTTCTCCTACCAGAAGATCGGCGGCTACGACGGCGGCAGCTCGCTCGTTCTCAGCGGCACCCTCGACAGCGACAACACCGTGCGCCTCTACAAGACCGACCTGAAGATCACCAAGCGTTCGACCCTCGACCTGACCTACACCAAGCCCTCGGCGAACGACGACTCAGAACTCCGGCTCGCCCTCGTCCTGGCCTCCGACCCAACGAGGGTGATCCAGGTGCCGCTCGCCGGCTCAGGACGGCGCACCACGGGCTGGACGACAAGGACGGCCGACCTGTCGGCGTACGCCGGTCAGCGCGTCGCCGCGCTCGGCCTGGTCGTCGCCGCCGGCGCCAAGGCCATCCCCGGATACCAGGTCAATCTGGGCGCCCTGGCCCTGCGCGACGGCGAGAACCGCACCCCTGCCGCGCCGCAGGGCCTGCGCGTCTCCGAACTGCTCCCCGGGACCGGCGAGCTGTTCCTGTCGTGGCAGCGCGCCGGCTACGACCAGGTACGCCGCTACGACGTCTACCTGGACGACAGCTACCTCGGCGGGATCTACGACGACGTCTACTACGTCAAGCGCTTCACGGCCACGTCCGGAACGATCAAGCTTGTGGCCGTCGGCCACGACGGCTCGCAGAGCCCGGCGGCGACCGCCTCCTTCGACCTGGCCACGGCGCCGGGGCAGGTGAAGGCGTCGGCGAAGCCGGACGGCACACTCGCGGCCACCTGGACGCCCCCGGCGGGCGGCGGGCCCGTCACGCTGAAGGTCCAGAGCCGCGACACCGCCCGCCCGTACACCAAGGAGGTCGAACTCCCCGGGACGAGCACGGGCACGACGCTGACCGGCGTGCCCGTCAACGGCGACGGCTACCTGCTCACCCTGCGGTCGGGAACGGGCACGACCACCGCCGTGCGCGGGAGGTTCGCCGACACCGAGATCAGCCCCTACCCGGCCTCGGCGGTGACGGTCGACGGCAACACCTTCACCTTCTCCCGGCCGCTTCTTCCCGACTGGCACACCCTGACGATCCTGGAGGACGGACAGGCCAAGTCGTTCGCGACGACGTACGGGTCGGGCGCCAAGCCGTACATCGTCCGCGGCCGCACCACCCGCGCCGCGCTGACAGTGACCATGTCCGGCACCGGCAAGGTGATCGCCGTCCTGGAGAACTACGCCGGCAACAAGGCCACGACCGTACTGCGCTGAACGCCTCGCGGGAGCGCCGAGGGGCGCGGCGCCCCCGCTTGCGGTGGGCTCAGTCGTACGGGTTGTGGTCGCGGCGCTCGTACTGGCGGGGCCGCTCATGCCGGGGCTGCTCGTACCTGGGCTGCTCATACCGAGGCTGCTCGTACCTGGGCTGTTCGTAGCGGGGCTGTTCGTAGCCCCGCGCCTCGTACTCGCGCGGCTGCTCGTACGGGTAGGCGTCCGGCACCTCTTCGAGGGCCCCGCGTCCGATCGAGGTCAGCAGCGAGAGGATCGCGACGCCGATGATCAGATTGATGACGGCGGTGGCGATCTGCGGGATGAGCTCGGCCGAGTTCATGAACGGCAGGATTGTGATCATCACGGTGCAGAGCCCGGCGATCCAACTGAAGAACTTGGTCGGCTCCGGCGTCGACAACATGAGCACGTAGAGCAGCAGCGTGGCGACGAGCGCGACGACGGCGGCCGAGATGGCGTACTGCGTGGTCGCCGCGTTGCCGAAGACGGGTGTCCCGTCGGGGGTCAGCACGCGGATGCCGAGCAGCCTCCTGGTGATCATGACTCCGACCACCACGATCAGCGCGGACACCGCGGCGGCTGCCACCCCGCCGCCCCACACCCGCGCCGGATTCACCCTCGGACGGGCCGATCCCGGGCGGCGATCATAGTGATCGTGGGGGCCATATGACATACGAATCACCCTTGTCGCGATGCTGGTCAGGCACTTCGAGAACCTTACACGCGCCGTCAAGGGGGGCCGCTCCCGAACGATCACCCTGAGTCACCGCCCTCGGGGCGGACGACGCCACCGCACCACCGCGCGGCAATGCCGCTGACCTGCGAAGACGTCACTTACGATGCTGGCAGGGGCCAGGTGGAATCCGCGATTCAGACGGCCGGCCAGCAACGGGGGACTCGTGGTGAAGACATCAGAGCGGTCGCGTGTCATCGACTTCCTGGAGCGCAACGTCATCGGCAGGACGGTCGTCGCCGAGCCGATCACGACCTACACCAACCAGGGCCGGACGGAAAGCACCTACATCGACCAGACGTTCTTCAGCGGCCTGGTCCACACGGCGGACGGATTCCGCTTCGACCTGACCACGGTCAGCCTGGGCCGCCGTTACGGGCTCGACGACGAAGGCAGGCACCAGGAGAACGCGGGCGTCCTGGACGCCGTCCGGGTCTACCGCTACGAGATGACCGAACGGGCCAGCTCGGGCAGGCTCGTGGGGTTCGCGCGCTTCATCAGCTCGACCAACACGGCGTCGGACCCGTTCTCCGGCACCTTTTTCCTCGTCCGGATGCGGATGGAGGGCGACGAGCTCGTCATCCAGGACACACAGGTCGGATACGCCGACTTCTTCGACTACGGCGGCACGCGCAAGCCGGTGGCCTCCGACGGCCTCTACCGCTACACCGCCCAGGACGGGAAGGTCGTCCTGCGGTTCACGCAGAGCACGTTCGACGTCGACCCGAACACCATGGACCGAACCCCGACCGGCGACCGCTTCCCGACCCAGATCAGCGAAGAGCGCGCCTGACCCGAGGCGACATCCATCGAGAGGGGACAACGATGTCGAAAACAGCCACGATCAGGGACGAGGCCACCGCCGCCCTCGCCGCGGTCGCCCAGATCGATCTCACTCCCATCAACGCCAAGCTGCGGCACGACGACCCGGAGTTCTGGACCGACGAGGTGATCGCCCAGGCGGAGCTCGACTACCGCCGTTTCCTGGCGCTCAACATTCTCCGCCCGGCCACGGCGCTGTCGGTCAACAAGACCCTCGACGAGTACTGGCACCAGCACATTCTGGACACCCGCAAATACGCCGCCGACTGCGACATGGTCTTCGGCCGCTTCCTGCACCACTATCCGTACTTCGGGCTCGAAGACGAGCAGGAGTGGCAGGAGAACCTCGACCTGTTCGCCTTCACGCAGGACCTGTGGGAGGAGGCGTTCGGCGTCGGGCTGGCCGGCAGGCCGCAGCTCACCCTGGACAAGGTCGTCGGAGGCTACTCGGCGGAACCCGACGCCTCCCCCAAGCGGATCTACGCCTTCCCGGAGTCGTGCAAGTCCAGCCAGCACCACTGCAAGAAGATCGTCGCTCCCGAATTCGATCCGGGCCCGATCGAGCCGCTGCCCGAGGAGCCCTTCCCGCAGGCCGCGCCCGACGAAGGCCGTGCGAGCAGATGACCTTGACGAAGGACCGGACCGCCGGTGGCCGCCACATCGTCTTCCTCGGCCCGTCGATCGGGCTGGACCTGGCCAGGCGGACCCTGCCCGACGCGGACTTCCGGCCGCCGATCAGGCGGGGCGACCTCGACGCCCTGCCCGAAGGCGCGGTCGTGGGCATCGTGGACGGCGTCTTCGACCAGAGCCTGGCCATCAGCCCCGCCGAGATCCGGGAGGCGATCAGGCGGGGGATCGTGGTGTACGGCGCGGCGAGCATGGGAGCGTTGCGCGCGGCCGACGTCAAGGGAGTCGTCGGCGTCGGCCGCATCCACGACATGTACAGAACCGGGACCATCGACCGCGACGACGAGGTCGCGCTGCTGTTCGACCCGGACACCCACCTCCCCGTCACCGAGCCCCTGGTGAACGTCCGCTACGCGGTCGAACGACTGGTCAGCTCGGGCACCCTGGCCCGCCAGGCCGGGGACGAGCTCGTCAAGGCCGCCGAGAAGCTGCACTACAGCGAGCGCACGTACCCGAACATCATCAGGTGCTCGGCGCTGGCCGGCGCCTCCGACGCCGGCGACCTCGTCCGGTTGCTGCGTAACTTCGACCTCAAACGCGAGGACGCGCAGTTTCTCCTGGAGACCCTGGCCGAGGTGCCGGTCCGCGCCGGCGCAGAGGTGGCCTCCGGCCAGGACGGGCCCGCTCTGCGGGTCCGTGACCGGGAGGACGGCCAGGCGCCGGTCATGGTGTGGGAGTCCGGCGACCGCGCCGACTTCCCCTCGCTGGTCCGCTTCCTCAAGGTGACGGGCGCCTTCGAGGGCCACGCCCGCAACGCGCTGGCGCGCATGGCCGTCGGCGGCCTGCTGCCGCCCGTCGAACCCGGCGCGGGCGGGCTGGACGCGCAGTCCCTGCTGGACGTCACCCGGACGCAGTGGGGCTGGGAGTCGCCGGAGGAGGCGCACGTCACGATGCGCGACCTCGGGCTCGGGCTCGCCGACGCCGCCGACTCGCTGCAGGCCGAGACGGTCACCGCACGCCTGGTCCAGACCGTCGCGCGCCGCCCGGCGCAACGCTTCGCCAAGGCGCTGCGGGCCGAGCTGTGGATGAACGACCTCGCGCTCAAACGGGAGACGCTGCGGCTCGGGGCGTTGACCTGGTTCGCCGGACAGGGCGCCGAGGCCGGCCCGCCCGACGAGGCGGAGATCGAGGACGCCCGGCGCTGCGTCACCAGGCTCAGGTCCGCCCTGCAGTGGCCCTACGTCGAAGCCGAGCTCGCGACGCTGGGACTGTCACCCGAGGACATCGACTCCGTCGTCACCTGCCTCGCGCTCGCCCGCCGTGCCGCCCGTTCCCTCGTCGCGGCCATGGACGGCCGGCGCGCGCCCCGGCCACCGTCCGAACGCGCCGAGGGCTGGCGCGATCTCGGGCTCGCCCTCCACAGCAGCCCCAAGGCGCCGGGCTCCAACCGGTTCGTCCTGCCCGAGCCCGAGGCCGTGCGGCTGGCCGACCAGATCGCCGACCAGGTCGGCATCCGCCGCGTCGGCCTGGTCGGGGAGCTGACGACTCTCGGCGTGCACGTCGCGCAGGCCTTCGGCGACCGCAGCAGGTGGTCCTCCAGCTTCAGCAGCGGCAAGGCCGAGACCCGGCAGGGCGCGCGGGCGGGCGCCATCATGGAGGAGGCCGAGCTGCACGCCCAGGACGCCTACCAGCCGGGGCCGCCGGTCCGCACGTCGTTCGCGGCCTCCTCGCGGCGCCTTCCGCTGATCGATCCCTGGACGTTGTCCCTGCCCTACGACTCCCGCTACCGCCACGATCTGGAGATCGACTGGGTGGAGTGCGCCGACCTGCTCGGCGGCGGCACCGTGCTCGTACCCGCCGCCTGCCTGGTGGGAGAGCGGCTGCCGAACGACGTCTACTACTCGCCGAGGCTGGGCGGCAAGGTCTTCTCCTCCAGCGGGCTCGGCTCGGGGTTCAGCCTGGCCGAGGCGGCCGTGCACGCCGTCGCCGAGCTCATCGAACGGCACGCGCAGCGGCTGGCCGAACTGGAACTGGACAATCCCGGCGGTGTGGGCGTACGCCGGTTCTGGTTCGTCGATGAGGAGACGCTGCCGCAGACGCCGAAGCGGATCATCGGCAAGTACCGCGAGGGCGGCATGCGGGTCCGCGTTCTCGACATGACCGCCGACATCGCCGTGCCGACCTTCTACGCCAGGATCTTCGAGGACCCTTTCGCGGGCGCGGCCAGCACCTCCTCCGACGGTTTCGCCTGCCATCCCGACCCCGAGGCAGCGGTCACGATGGCGCTCCTGGAGGCGGCGCAGACCAAGGCGGGCTTCGTGGCGGGCAGCCGTGAGGACTTCTCCCTGCAAGCGCGCAGCCTGGGCCGGCACGAGCGGCCGCGCACCGGCATCCCGGCCTCACAGGTGTTCTGGTTCGGCGACGACCGCCCGGTCCGGCCCTTCGACCAGAGCGTGGGATTCGTCAGCGGGGACGTCCTGGAAGAGCTGGAGTGGATCGTGGACCGGGTGGAGGAGGCGGGCTACCGGCACGTTCTCGTCGCCGACTACACCATGGCCCGCATCCGCCCCGCCCACGCCGTACGGGCGATCATCCCGGGCTCGGAGACGACGAACCCGCTGTGCACCGGCGCCAGGGGCCGCGCCACCTGCATCCGCGACCTGCTGCCGCGGGCGGCACGCGAGAACGGAGCATGGTGACGGCATGGTGACGGCTCCGCCGAGAGACGTCGTGTGGGACATCACCTATGCCTGCCCGCTGCGCTGCGCGCACTGCTACTCCGAATCGGGGCGCCGCCCGTCCCGGCAGCTCAGCGGCGCCCGGCTGTTCCGGGTGGCCGACGCGCTCGTCTCCTTGCGCCCGCACGCGATCGTCTTCGCCGGAGGCGAGCCGCTGAGCGTTCCCGAGATCTTCGACGTGGCCCGGCGCGTCGGCAGGGCGGGCGTCCAGCCTCACCTCTACACCGGCGGCTGGAAGCTCGCCCCGGCCGCCGTCCCGGCCCTCATGGACGTGATGGCCAGGATCACCGTCAGCCTCGACGGGGCGCTCGCCGCGACACACGACCGCATCCGCGGCCGGGTCGGCTCCTTCGAGCGGGCGCTGGCGGTGCTCGCCCAGCTCGACACCGCGATCGGCAGGCGCAGGCGGGCCGGCAGAGCGGCGCCCGCCCTCGGGATCGACTTCGTCGTCGTCCGCAGCAACCACGAGGAGCTGGCCGGCTTCTGCGCGCACGTGGCCTCGCGCTTCGCCAACCTCGACTCCGTCTTCTTCGGCGCCGTGCTGCCGACAGGGCTGGCCAGCAGGCCGAGCTTCGCCGAACACGAGCTGCTCGACGAGGGGCAGGCCGAGCGGCTGCGCGACGGCAGCCTGCGGCGGGAGTTGCAGCGCCTGGTGCCCGCGATCGAGATCCGCACCAGCGACAACGGCATGTTCCAGATGCACCCCGACCGGCTCGCGGCAGGAGAGATCCCCGCGATGCAGGTCGAGCCCGATGGACTGGTACGGGCGATGCCCATCTACGAGGGCACCGTGGGCAGCCTCCTGCAAGAAGATCCGTTCGTGTTGTGGGAACGGGCCGTGAGCCGGTGGAGTGATCCGTGGGTGACGAGCCTGCTGCGATCGGCGTCGAGCCCGGCGGGCTGGGCCGAGGCCACCCGGCGGATCGACGCACGATTCGGGTCCGACGCCGACCGGGCACGCATCCGCGAACGCCCGCCCTACCATCCACCCAGCGGTCCCGGCGGCGCCTGACACGCGCCTCTGATGGGCGGTCAGAACGTGCCGGTCGTGGTGCCGGCGCTGCCGCTCGCCGGCGTGGTGAGAACGGTGTTGCCGCCCGGCTGCCACTGGTCGGCGGTGTCGGGGAAGTTCGCCTCCTGCCGTTTGGCGCACTTCCACTCGATCGTGGTGTTGGGTGGGAGTTTGCCGACGGTGCCGGTCCAGGTCGGGTAGGCGGCCGGCGACAGCTTGACCGCCCCGGCCACCGACCACGCGCCGAGCTGCGGCGCGCTGCCGACGGCGTAGACCGACTGGCCGGGCGTGGTGGTGCCGTTTGCGCAGGTGAACGTGGCCGAGACCGGAGCCTGTCCGAGCGTGAAGGCGAACGTCTTGGCCGTCGTGACGGCCGTGCTCGCCGACTTGGCCACGACGAGGTTGCCGCCCGCGTTGTACCACCCGTCGGCGGCCGCGTCGAAGGCGGCCTTGGTGGCATGCTGGGTGAGCGCGACGCCGTTCAGTGTGACGGCCGAGGCCTGGGTGCCGGAGATCAGCTCGACGACGTTCGACCGGCTGCTCGCGGCGCCCGTGTACGTGCCGCTGGAGGCGGCCACCGTGACGCTCGCCGTGCCGCCGGTGAGCTGCTGGTTGATCTGCGTGGTGCGGACGGCGCCGCCCTGGTAGCCGGTCGAGGCGCCGTCGTCCTCGTAGAGCGTGAAGCTCGTGGCCGCGGCGTCGGGGTAGACGCGGGCGACCAGCTCGTTCCTCGTGGTGGCGTCGGTCCGCTTGCCCATGACGTTCATGGTCTTGTCGTCCACGTACATCTTGGGCAGGATCGCGCCCGCCCTGGCGAAGGCCGGCAGGCGGAAGACGCCGTCAACCCACAGCGGCCGGTCGGCGAACCACTGGCCGGTGCTGGTCAGCTTCTCGCCCGTGGCGTAGTCGTACCAGGTGCCCGCGGGCAGGTACATGTCGCGCTTGCGCTCGCCCGCGCCCGCGACGACGCCCACCAGCAGGTCGCGGCCGATGAGCTTCTCGTGACCGGCCTCGCGCACGTTCTGGTCGTTCTGGTGGTAGTACGCCAGCGGCGGCACGACCGGCTCGCCGAACCGGTAAGCCCGGTGGGCCAGCGAGTAGTAGTACGGCGTCAGCTCATAACGCTGGCGGAGGTTGGCGAGGTTACTGGTGGTGTGCCCGATCTTGTCCGGTGAGGTCTGCGCGCAGTTGCACAGGTTCTCGGTGTGCGGGCGCACCGGCACCTCGAACCACGCGCCGCCGGCGAACCACTGGGTGTAGAGCTCGTCCAGGTCCGAGTCGAGCATCTCCCTGCGGAAGCCGCCGATGTCGGAGCCGTAGTAGTCGATGCCGGACATCGACAGGTGCATCTGAGCGTTGTGCTGCTGGGCGAGCGCGCTCAGCTTGGAGCCGATGTCGGCCGACCACATGGCCACGCCGTGCCGCTGCATGCCCGCCGCCCCGGAGCGGGCCAGCATGAACGGGCGCCTGGTCTCGGAGGTGTAGCCGCGGGCGATGCTCTCCGCCCACTTGAGGTTGTAAACATTGTGGTAGTCGGCGTGGGCGTGTTTGCCGGGCAGGACGCCGGAGGTCCAGTCACCGGCGTCGTACATCTCCGGCTCGCCGAGATCCAGCCAGTGGCCCTGGATCCCGGCGTCGATCAGCGGCTTGCGCTTGAGCGTGTGCCAGTAGTCGCCGGCGGCGTCCCGCGTCCAGTCGATCATGCCGCCCCGGCCCCACCAGTCGTTGGCGGTCAGGTACGCGGGCGCGCAGGTCCCGCAGCCGGCCCGGACAAGGTAGCCGCGGGAGGCCAGGTCGGCGTGTTCCGGCAGGTTTTTGCCGATGTAGGACTCCTCGATCGTCATCAGGCCGATGCCCTTGTTCGCCTGGTAGTCGGCAATGGTGGCCGACGGGTTGGGGAAGGCGGTGGTGTCCCAGGTGAGGCCGCCCATTTTGGTGTTGTCGGAGCCCGCCGTCACGCCGCCGAACCACGGCAGGTCCAGGACGAATCCGTCCACGGGGAACTTCGCCGCGCGCAGCCCGGAGAGCCGGTTGTCGATCTCGGCCCAGTTGTCGTAACCGAACTCCGACACCCACATGCCGAACGCCTTCTTCGGCGGCACCGGCGGCCGGCCGGTCAGCTCCATGTAGTCCTTGCGCAGATCGGGCAGGTCGGGCCCGGTCATCGTGTACCACCTGAGCTGGTCGCCCCAGGTGTCGACCGTCCACGGGTCGCCGGTCAGGTTCCATTCCTGCTTGTAGACCTGGTCCAGCAGCAGCCCGTAGTTCAGGTTGGCCGCCCCGACGGCGAAGAGCACGGGGATCTGGGTGTTGCCCACCGGGCCGTTGTCGGTGTCGTACACCATGGCGTTGCCGTACGCGCCGCCCGGCGTGCGGCTGCGGCCGACCCAGTCGCCGTCGGCGCTGCCGCCCATGAAGAACTGCTGGCCCAGCCCGTACGCGTTCTGAATCGCCCCCTTGGTGATCGTCAGGCCCTTCCACGCCTGGGTCAGGTTGCGCGGGCACGCCTCGTACAGCAGCCGCGCGGGGTCGGACACCTTCACGCACAGCGTCCCGGCCGTGACCTCGACCTTCATCCCGCCCGTGGTGAGCGTATTGCCCGACTGGGTGAAGCTCGCCGGGCCCGGATAGTCGGTCTTGGCCACCTGGGGCGTGGTGAAGATCGGCGAGCCCGTGCCCGGCGACGTGCCGTTCGCCAGCTCGAAGTGCACCAGGTCGTCGTCCAGGAACTCCACGATCAGGTAGGTGGCGCCGCTGGTGAACTGCACGCGTTGCACGGCCGCGTGCGCGGGCTGCGCCACCAGCAGCGGCAGGAGCAGCGTGGTCAGGAGGAGGGGCAAGCGTTTCATGGTCGGGCCACCACCAGGTTGTCGAGGTTGACGCCGCCGCTGTCGTAGGTGATCTTGACGGTGTGCGCCCCCGCGGTGAGTGAGGTGGTCAGCGCCGCGGTGCCCCAGGTGTCCCAGTCGGCGAGGGCGGGCAGCGAGAGTGTGCCCACCGAGACGCCGTCCACGGAGACGGTCCTGGTTGAGGCCACGGTGGTCGAGTAGCGGAACCTGAGCTGGTGGCTGCCCGCCGCGTCCGCCTTGACCTGGAACGTCACCGCGTCACCCGGGCTCGCGAAGCCGTCCACGAAGCCCGTGCCGGTGTATCCGGGGTGGTCGGCGTTGGTGGACGTGCCGGTGCCGGTGGCGAACTCGGCCTCGTAGGCCGCCTTGTCCACGCCGTTCAGGGTGATCGTCCGGCCGGCCGTGGCGCCGGTCAGCTTGACGTGGGTGAGCTGCCGCACCGGGTCCCACCACCAGCCCTCGGCCGCGGCCTTGAGGTCGGCGAGGCTCGCCCGCGCGCTCGCGCCGGTCACCGAGGCCGGCTTCGTGCTCGCGACCTGCAGCGTGCTGGTCGTGGTGAGCGCGGGCACGGTGACGGTCACCGCGTGTCCTGCCCAGTTCTCGGCTGCGCTGATCGTGCGGGTGGCGTTCGCGGAGTCCTCGAAGTAGGCGTATGACGTCGATCCCGCGGGATAGATGCGGAAGGTCAGGTTGGTGTAAGTGTCCACGCTGTTGCCGATCTCCCCGCCGAGCTGGTAGTCGGCGTTGAGGTTGAGCGGGATGATCGCCCCCGGTTTGGCGTAGACGGGGATCGTGTCCAGGCCCGCGTTGTAGGTCTTGGTGCCCGGCCCGGTGAAGCGGCCGCCGTTCCACAGGTCGTACCACTCGCCGGCGGGCAGGTAAACGTTCTTGGAGGTGGCGCCCTGCGTCGTGATCGGCGCCACCAGGAGCTGCGAGCCGAACAGGTACTGCTGGTCCTGGGCCGCCGCGGTCGCGTCTGCGGGGAAGGCGAAGCTCATGGCCCGCATCATCGGCACGCCCGTCGTGGAGCTCGCCCTGGCCTCGGTGTAGAGGTAGGGGATCAGGTTCATCCGCACGTTGGCGAACGTGCGGAAGGCCGGCACCACGCTCGTGTCACCGGTGCGCGCCTGCACGTTCCACGGCGTGCGGGCCTCGGACAGGCCCGGGTTGGCCTTCTCGGAGTGGTACTGCATGATCGGTGAGAACGTGGCCTGGGCCGCCGAGCGCAGATAGAGCTCCGCGCTGGGGAAGTCGCCGGTGAAGCCCGCCAGGTCCCAGGCCGTGTAGGGCACGCCCGACTGCCCGGCGCTGAGCTGCGCCCTGACCGCCTCCTGGAAGGCGGAGAAGCTGGAGTTCTGGTCGCCCGCCCAGAAGATCGACCTGCTCTGGGCGCCCGTCGTGCCCGCCCGGCTGAAGATCGTGCCGTTCGGCTTCTTGCCCTTGACGTAGGAGTTGTAGGCGCCGGTGTAGCTGTTGGGGTAGGCGTTGTGCATCTCGTCGCCCTTGCGGCCGTCGGCGAACTGCACGCCCCGGCCGAAGATCGCCTCGCTGCCGTCGGTCTTGAACCCGTCTATGCCGATCTCGTCGATCAGGTAGTCGCGCTTGCTCATCCACCAGTTCGTCGCGGCCGTGCTGGTGAAGTCGGGGACCATGCTGTCGCCGAACCACTGGCCGGTTGGGATGCGATAGGGGCCGTTAGTAGCATTTTTCGCGACATATCCCTGCGCCTGTGCGTACGCCTTGTCGTTGAGGTGCTGCTGCGGCGCCGTCGGCGGGTTGCTGTCGAAGTTCTCCTTGAACACCGGGATCTGCCAGAGGATCATCTTGATCCCCTTGGCATGGGCGCCCGCGACCATGGCCTTCGGGTCCTGCCACGCGCTGCCCGCCGGGAACGTCAGATCCCCGTACGCCGGCTTGCTGCTGCCCGGTTTGGGGGTGTACGTGGCGCCGTGCCAGACGTAGAACGTGGCCTCGTCGCTCCACTGCTCCAGCACCATCGCGGTGTGCGGGATCTTGTAGGTGCCGACGTTGGCCAGCTCGGCGTTCACCTCGGCCTGGGTGTTCCACTCGTTGGCCGACATCCACACCCCGAACGCCCACTTCGGCGGGAGCTGCGGCCGCCCGGTGACCGCCGTGTAGTCGTCCACGATCTTGGCGGGGGTGCCGGCGAAGAAGTGGTAGTCGAGCGTCGAGTCCAGCCCGCCGCCGGTGTCGACGGTGAAGCCTGCCAGGTCGCTGAGGTGCGTGCCCAGATTGAAGATCGCATAGCGGGTGCCGGCGACGTGCACGCCGTACCCGGCCGAGTTCAGGAAGAACGGCACGCTCAGGTACGTGCGCCGGGTCGCGCCCTGGTCTCTGTACTGGTTGTAGACGTAGTTGTGCACGTCGGTGCCGCGCTGGTCGAGCCGGTCGTAGCGCTCGCCGAAGCCCTCGAAGCGCTCGCCGGCCGGCGACATGAAGTGGTCCTCGATCTTGGTGATCGTGGTGGCGCCGTCGCTGGCCCAGCCGATGTTTCTGAACATGGCGGGGTCGTACTGGCGGGTGATCAGCGTCGTGCCGTCGCCCTTGTAGACCGACAACCGATAGGGCGACTTCTGGATCTTCAGGACGAGCGAGTTGGTGGAGATCGTCAAGGTGCTCGCAGAATTCGTCACCGTATATCCGGATACACCGGAAATATTGAGACCTGAACCGCTTGGGGCGATCTGCGTTCTGAACCGGTCGAGCGCGGGGAAGGCGAAGCGGATCTTCGGTGTGAAGCTTCCTGCGCTATCGCCGGTCGTGACATCTACTGACGTGGTGTTGTTCACGAACCCGGTCACGTTCGTCACCGTGCTCCACGAGGTGACTGTGAACGCGAACGGGCCGGTGCTCTTCTGCCCGCCGCCGTTCACGTCGGCGTTGACCGTGTAGGAGATCTTGTCGCCCCGGGCGAACGTGCCGAGGTCGATCTTCCAGTAGCTGTTGTTACCGCTGTTGTGGTCCCAGGCCGCGCCGACCGGGGTCTGGTTCACGCCGTTCTTCGTCCACGTGACCCATACCGTCTGGCCGGACTCGATCGGCCAGGTCGTCGCGTTGATCTGGACCGCCTCGCCGGCCATCGGATCGCGGGGCACGCGCTCGGTGGGCTGGCTGGAGTAGAGGTCGTCGATCCCGGCCGGGTCGTGGTAGAGGCCGTCCAGCGCGTGGGCGGGCACGGTGACGAGGCAGGCGAGCAGGGCGAGCGCCATGATGACGGCGCCCGACCGTAACAGGCTCATGGGTGTGCTCCTCTCAGGCGGCGAACACGGGGGAGAGCCTGGACCAGTGCTCCGCCGCGCACAGGACGGGCGGGCGGTCGAGGGGCGCGGGCAGGGTCACGGTCCGCCCGCCGGTCAGGTCGCGCCCGGTCCAGACGTCGACCCAGCTTCCCTCGGGAAGGTAGACGGAGATTTTCGAAATGTTGGGTTCGGTCACGGGGGTGATCAGCAGCGCGTCACCGAGCTTGAACTGCAGCGGATGCCGCCACACCTCGGGGTCGTCCGGGTGGTCGAAGAAGAGCCCCCGCATCAGCGGCGCGCCGCCGCCGACCGCAGTGCGGGCCTGCTCGGCCAGGTACGGCACCAGTCGCTCCCGCAGCCCGGCCAGTTGCCGGAACACCGGGATCACCCGCCCGTCCCCGGTCTGCGCGGCGACGTTCCACGGTGTGCGGTCCCTGACGGGCGTGCGATGGTGATTGAACTCCGAGTGGTACTGCATGATCGGCATGAACGCCGACGCTCCCGCCGCCCGCAGATAGAGCTCGGCGTCCGGCACCGGCCCGGAGAACCCGGCCAGATCCCAGCCCCAGTACACGATCCCGCAGGCCGAGGCCGTGATCCCGGCCCTGATCGACGACCTGAACGCCTCCCACGTCGAGTCCTCGTCCCCGGCCCAGAACGCGCCGTGCGGCTGCGAGCCCGCGAACCCGGCCCTGCTGAACGTCACCGGCGCCTTCCCGCACGCGCGCAGCAGGTCGCCGAACGCGCGGGCGTAGTGCACGGGAAAACGCCCGTTGCCGGCCGCGCCGTCGCGTCCGTCGGCGTAACGCAGGTCGTGGCCCCAGGCGTGCTCGCCGCCGTCGGTCTTGAACCCGTCGATCCCCACCTCCTCGACCAGGTAGCGCCGCTTGGCCGTCCACCAGTCGCGCACCTCCTGGCAGGACAGGTCCGGCATGAGCGCGAGCGGGAACCACCACCCCCGGTTGCGGTAGGGGCGGCCGTCGGCCTCGCGCACGCCGTACCCGCGCTCGACGAGCTGACGGGCGTCCACGGCGGCCTGATGCCCGGGATGCGGGCGCATCTTCTGCAGCGGAATCTGCCAGAGCAGCACCTTGACGTCCCTGCGGTGCAGCTCGTCCACCATGCCCTTGGGGTCGGGCCAGGGGCCGTCGGCGGGGAAGGTGTAGTCGGCCAGCTCGTGCGGCTCCTCCGACGGCTCGTACGTGGCGCCCCTGAACGCCGTGAACGTGGTCTCGTCGCTCCACGCCTCGATGACCAGCGCGCCGACGGGGATGTCGTGCTCCCGGTGCCGGTCCATCTCGGCCAGCACGCGTTCCTGGGTGTTCCACTCGTTGCCGCTGGCCCACAGCCGGAACACCCAGTCCGGCAGCTCCGTGGGCCGCCCGACGTCGTCGAGGAAGCCCCGCAGCACGTCGGCGGGGGCGTCGCCGCCGTGGAAGCGCACGCCCAGCTCGCCGTCCTGGCCGGTCTCCGCCTCGACGACGATCCGGCCGGGCCGTGCCGCGCCGACGTCGTACCAGGTCCGCCGTGACGTCTGGACGTGCCAGCCCCAGCTCGCCCGGCCGCCCACGACCATGGCGAACGGCATCGGCAGGTAGGTGCGCCCGTGCCGGCCCTGCGCCTTGTACTGCTCGAAGACCACCGCGTCCAGGGCGCGGCCCCGCTGGTCCACGGCGTCGAACCGCTCGCCGAACCCCACCACGTGCTCGTCCGGCTCCAGGGCCAGCTCGAACCGCACCCGCAGCACTCCGTCGCCGTCGGCCAGCCAGCGCACGCTGCCCGGCACGATCCGGTCGCCGCCCTCGACGTTCAGCTTGCCGCCCGCGTCCGACCACCTCGCCGCCGTCATCTCGAACCAGCGGCTCGCCCGGCTCGCGCCGTCGTCGGTCGTGGCGCGGAAGCGGTAGGCGTAACGGCTTCCCGCATTCACCACGGGGGTGTGCACGCTCCACGAACCGGCTGCGGCCCTGGCGGTCCGCGCCTGGGCCGCGGCCAGATGCCCGCCGTCCACCACGTCGGGCCGATCGCCGGGCGGACCCCCCGCAGCCCCTCCAACGGACTCGCCCGCAGCGTCGGTCGTGGTGTCGGTCGCGGGAGGGTCATCCGCGATCCGCTTGGTCAGCGGCAGTTCCACGGGTGCGGCGCCGTCCACGGTCCAGTCGCAGACGACGGAGACGACCCGCGCCGACGCGCGTACCCGTAGCTCCACGGGCTGCCCGTCCAGCGGCCTGGCAGGAACGCGCTGATCCTCCGTTTCCGCGTACGGATGCCCCGATCCGAAAGGCCGATGCCGGATCACGCCGTCACCCCCAGCTCGTCGGCGAGGATGAGGTACATGCCGTGTGACCACAGCAGCGGCGTGGCCACCGGCCCCCACCGATCCAGCCACTCCTGCCGCCGCTCGGGCGCCAGCAGCAGGTCGGACACCTGCTCGGGCAGATCGCCCGAAGGGGTCGCCTGGGCGGCCATCCACTCCAGATACCGCAGAGCGTCGTCGCGCCGCCCCGCGCGGGCGTGGTTCCAGCCGAGGAACCCGGCCAGCAGCACCCACCGCCCGCCGCCGTAGAAGGTGTCGGCCAGATAGCGGTACACGCCGCCGTCGCGGGCGAGCTGCCGTTCCACTTCGGCGACCGTCGCCGCGCCGACCGGATGCCCGGCCGGATACAGCCCGAACGGCTCCACGCAGGCCAGCAGGCTCGCGTCCACCGCGTCGCTACCGAGCCACTTGCGCAGGAACCCGCCCTCGGTGACGCCCTCCCGCGCCACCAGCTCGGCGATGCCCTCGACAGCCGAGGTCGCCGCCGCCGACTCCGCCGCGCTGAGCACGCCGAGCGCGACGGCGGCCCGCAGCCCCGCGTGGACCGAGCCGAGCGTGGCCACGTGGCGCTGCTCGACGTGCTCCTCCCACCAGTCGTAGCAGGGCACGTGCCAGAACGCCGTCAGGTAGCGGGCCGCCGTCCTGACGCCCTTCTCCACGCCGGGCGCGAGCTTGCCGTGCCGCGTGGAGTGCTCGCGCAGCGCCCACAGCCACGTGCCGTACCCGTCAAGCTGGAAGTTCCACCAGTCGTCTTCGCCGTCCACGCCGTCCAGCGTGAAGCGGGTCGGCAGCATCTCGGCGGACGGGATCTCCTCACCGCGTCCCGCGCGGGACACCAGCGTGTCCACCTGGCCCGCGCGGTCGCCGACCACCCGCGCGCACCAGGCGTGGAAGGCGTCCGCGCCGGCCACGTCGCCGTGCCTGCTCACCCCCTCGGCGATGAACGCGCCGTCGCGCAGCCAGGAGTAGCCGCGGTAGGCGGAGAAGGTGGGCGATGCCGGATATGCCCCGGAAGGTGCCTGCAATCTCTTGATCACGTCGAGGCTCTGCGCGACGAGGGACAACGAAACTCCTCAAGTACCTGGAAGGGAAGACTTAGCCGAGCAGCGCGTCGACTTCGGCGGCGGCCGCCTTGAGCGCGTCGGCCACGGACGTGCGCCCGGCCGCGGCCTCGCCGAGCTCCTTGGTCACCGCGTCCTGCATCTCCTGCTGGCGCTTGATCACCGGAGGCAGCGCGATGGACGTGAGCGAGTCGAAGACCGCCTGCCGGTTGGCGGGCTTGGGGTCCTTGAGGTAGCCGGACAGGACCTGCTGGTCGGAGATCGGCGGCAGCTCCCACGACGACTGGATGCGGGTGGTGGCCGCGGTGGCCGAGGCGGACAGGAAGCGGGCCCAGGCCCAGGCCTCCTTGCCGTGCTTGGTGGTTGAGGAGGCGGCCACCGCGTTGTGGAAGACCGCGCTGGCCTTGGCGGTGTCACCCGGTTCGACGACCACGTCCCATTCGAACGGCACGTCCTTCAGCCCCGCGAACTGCCAGATGCCGTTGTGCCACATGGCGAGCTTGCCGGATTTGAAGAGGTTCGTGTCGTAGTCGGCGGTGCCGCCGATCTCGGCCTCGGTCGGCATCGTCTTGCCCACCTTGGAGACCAGCCAGGTGGCGGCCTTGACGCCCTGAGGGCTGTCGAAGGCGGACTTCTTGCCGTCCGCCGTCAGGAACTCGCCGCCGGCCTGCTTGAGTGTCTTGTAGAACTCGAAGAACTGCACCGGTTGGAAGTCGCCGAACACGCCCTTCTTCTTGTCGGTCAGCTTCA
Organism: Nonomuraea purpurea; assembly: GCF_042650645.1. Classification (NCBI taxonomy): domain Bacteria; kingdom Bacillati; phylum Actinomycetota; class Actinomycetes; order Streptosporangiales; family Streptosporangiaceae; genus Nonomuraea; species Nonomuraea purpurea. The sequence goes on along the minus strand of NZ_JBHSBI010000003.1, from coordinate 81,059 downwards.
CCGCCGCGGCCTGCTCGTCGGCCCACGTCCAGTCCGCCGTGGGCGGAGCCACGCCGGCCTTGTCGAACAGGTCCTTGTTGTAGAAGAGCACGACCGTGGAGAACGAGGCGGGCAGCGCGTACTGCTTGCCGTCGCGCTTGAAGGCGTTGAGCGACTCCTGGGCGTACACCGAGGGGTCGCCGTCGCCCGCGACCGTGGCCAGGTCGAGCAGTGAGCCGGCGCTGGCGTAGGTGACGAAGTTCTCGTAGTTCAGCTCGAAGGCGTCGGGCGCGGTGCCGCCCGCGATGCTGGTCTGGAGCTTGGTGAAGTACTGGTCGAAGGGTGCGGTCTCGACGACCACGTCCACGTTCGGGTTCTCCTTCTCGAAGGCCTTCTCGATCGTGTCGAGGTCTTTGACGTGGTCGGGGGCGGCCGAGAAAGTGAGGTACCGCAGGGTCACCTTGCCGTCCACGCTGGTGGCGCCCCTGGTGGCCGAGCCCTGGGAGCAGGCGGAGGCGAGCAGCGCGACCGCGGCGACGCTGGCAATGGTGAAATGTCTGGGCATGGGGGGATTCCTTTACTTGAGCCCGCTCTGCGCGACGCTGGCGATGACGTGCTTCTGCGCGAAGAGGTACAGGATGAGGATCGGGACGACGCTGACGACCGAGCCCGCCATCACCACGTCCCACCGCGTGGAGAACTGGCCGTGCAGGGTGGCCAGGCCCAGGGGGAGCGTCATGAACTCGGGCGACTTGATGATGATCAACGGCCAGAGGTAGCTGTTCCAGCTCGCCATGAAGCCGAAGATGGCGAACGTGGCCAGGGCCGGGCGGATCAACGGCAGCACCACGTACAGAAAAATCCTGAAATGCCCGGCACCGTCAAGTACGGCCGCCTCGTCGAACTCCCTCGGCACCTGGTTGATCGCCTGCCGCAGCAGGAACACCCCGAACGCCGACGCGATCGTCGGCGCCAGCAACGCGAAGTACGTGTCGACCAGCCCGAACGTGCGCATCTCGATGAACAGCGGCACGACCAGCACCGGCAACGGCATCATCAGCGTCGCCAAATAGACGGAGAACAGCGCGCCCCGGCCGGGGAACGGCAGCCGGGCGAAGGCATAGGCCGCCATCGCGCTCGTGACAAGCTGCAACGTGGTGGAAGCGGCGCCGATCCAGGCGCTGTTGAGCACGATCCGCCAGAACGGCAGCGTCTCCAGCAGCTTGCCGTAGGCGTCCAGGCTCGCGCCCTCGGGCGTGAAGTCAGGCGGCACGGACAGCACGGCGTCGCCCGGCGTGATCGAGGTGATCACCGCCCACGCGAACGGGAACAACATCACCAGCGCGCCCACACCCACCAGCACGTAGCGCATCATCTGGCCAAGCCAACGCGTTTTTTGGCCGAGCTTCGCTCGGCGGGCTCGGATGGATGTCCTCGCTTCGCTGCGGATCCAACCTCGCGCCCTACCCATACGTCACCCACCGCCTCTGGCCCCGGATCTGCACGATCGTCACCAGCAGCACCAGCGCGAACAGCAGCCAGGACAGCGCCGAGGCCGCGCCGGCCCTGCCGTAACGGAAGGTCAGGTCGTAGATCTGCGAGACGACCACTTGCGTGGCCCCGCCGGGACCGCCGCCCGTCATGATCTGGACCTGGTCGAACACCTGGAAGCCGTTGATCAGCGAGATCACGATGACGAAGAACGTCGAGGGGGACAGCAGCGGCAGCGTGATGTGCCGGAACCTGCGCCAGGCGGTGGCGCCGTCCACCATGGCGGCCTCCTGGTACTCGCGAGGGATCGCCTGCAGTCCCGCCAGCAGGATGATCATCACGAAGCCCAGGTCCTTCCAGGCCGAGGCGAGGATGATCGACGGCATCGCCCAGTCGGGGTCGGTCCACCAGCCGGGGCCGGTGATCCCCAGCAGGCCGAGCGCCCAGTTGACGATGCCGCTGGCCGGGTTGAGCAGCCACTTCCACATCAGCGCGACGACCACCCAGCTCGTGATCACCGGCAGGAAGTACACGCCGCGCAGCAGAGCGCGGCCCTTCATGGCCCGGTTGAGCAGCACCGCGAGGCCGAGCCCGCCCGCGTAGACCAGCGGCAGGTAGCCGGCGATGAAGTACAGCGTGTGCAGGAACGCGGCCCTGGTGTCGGGGTCGCCGATGAGCTCGACGTAGTTGCCGAGCCCCACCCACCGCATGTCGGTGATGAGGTCCCATTCGTGCAGGCTGGTCCAGAACGAGCCGACCATCGGGATCAGCGTGTAGAGGGTTAGCGGCACCAGGCTGGGCAGCAGGAACACCGCGACCGTGCCCGCGTATCGCCACCCGCCACCCCGCTTCGGCTGTTCGCGGCCGATCGGCGGCTTGCGCGACGCCGGGGGAGTTGTGGCGTCGGCGACTTCGGGTTGTGTCGCGGGTTCGGGGATGTCGGGTTGTGTTCCGGAGCGGGCGGCTTTGGGTTGTGTCGCGGGTTCGGCGACGTTGGGTTCTGTGGCGGAGCCGGCGAGGTCGGGTCCTGTCACGGGCTTGGCGACGTCGGGATCTTTCGCGGGTCCGTTGCCGTTCAGTGGGACCTGCCGGGCGCTCATGGGGCGGCTCCGATCAGCCGGGCGCGGACCAGGCGGCCCTGCTCGCCCGCCGCCCCCGCGGCGTCGAACGGGGTGGCCAGCACGAGCGCCGCCGCCCCCTGGGCCCAGCTCGTGTCGTCCCAGCTCTCTACCTCGACGGAGATGTCGCGCCGGCCCGGGTAGAGCTGCGCCCGCAGCGCCGAGTCGAAGCCCTCCTGCCAGAGCGGCCAGTCGGCCGTGCCCTCGCCGAGCACGACCACGACCTCGGGGTCCACGACGTTGATCAGCCCGGCGGTGGCGCGCCCGAGAATCGCCCCGGCCTCGGCGAAGACCGCCCGCACCACGGGATCGCCGCCCGCTCCGGCCCGGCCGAGTTCGGCCACCGCGCCCAGCGACTCACCGCCGTCCCGCTCGGCCGGGGACCGCCCCGCCCGGTCGGCCGCTGCTGGTAGCTCCGCCCGTTCGGCCGGGGGACGTCCGGCCTGCTCGGCCGCCGCCAGCAGACCCGCCGAGCCCACGAACGCCTCCAGGCATCCCCGGGCGCCGCAGCCGCACTGCGGCCCGTCGGGAGCGACCGGCAGGTGGCCGAACTCGCCCGCGCCGCCGCGCGCCCCCCGGTAGACCCGGCCGTCCGCGACGATCGCCGCGCCGACGCCGCGTCCGATCGTGAGCACGAGGAAGTCGTTGTGCCTGCGTCCCCGCCCGTACAGGCGCTCGGCCGCGGCCAGCGCGTTCACGTCGTTCTCGACCAGGACGGGCAGGTGGAGGCGGCGGCGTAGGCGTTCGCCCACGGGCATGGCCTGCCAGCCGAGCGTCGGCGCGTTGACGGTGCCGACCGCCTGGTCGTCCACGCTGCCCGGCACCCCGACCCCGACTCCCAGCAGCGGCGGCACCCCGGAGATCTCGCGGACCACCGACTCCACCGCGTCGGCGAGGTGTTCCAGGGCGTCGGGCGCGGCCGGGTCGTGGGGCTTGTCCCAGGAGCCGAGCACCTCGCCGTCGAGCCGGACGTCCACCAGCACCAGGTGGTCGGCCGTCACCTTCACGCCGAGCGCCCGCCCGGCGCTGCCGACCAGCCCGAGCCGCTGGGCAGGACGGCCGCCGCGCGACGGCTTGAGGTCGAGTTCCTCCAGCATTCCGTGCCCGATGAGCTCCTTGGTGAGCTGTGTGACGGTGGCCGGGCTGAGGTCGAGCTCGCGGGCTATCTCGCTGCGGCTCAGCGGGCCGACCGTGCCCAGGAGGGCGAGGATCGCCGTTCTGGTGAGGTCGCCGCGGTCCGTGCCTGCCATGTGAGAGGACTTTCTTTAGGAATAAAGTTAGTGCTGAAGAATACTTAACCGCGGCCACCCTCCTGTCAAGAGCCCGAAACCCTCCTGAAACGCGAAACAGCCCCCGCCTGTCGCGGCAGGGGCTGCTGGGCGGACGCCGGAGGCTACTGGACGGCGCCCGCGAGGAGGTTGTCGTACCAGGCGTTGTACGGGTGATTGGTCGCGGGATAGTTGGCCAGCGGGGTGGTCGCCAGGTCCGCCCGGTCGAAGTCCCAGCCGCGCACGAGCCGCCCCGACTGCCGCGCCGAGGTGATGAAGCCGGACTCGGTCGCCGGTGCGGCGTAGAACAGGGCGCCCTGCTGAAGCTCCGCGCTGTCGCCCTTCTGGAACTCGTCGAAGGCCACCTGCGGGTAGCGGATGCGGGCGCCGGTGAACCGGTCGGTGTCCACGCGCAGGGTCCGCGCGGGGGTCGGGCCGTCCGCGCCGGTCCACACGCGCACGCTCGACGTGCCGCGCGCCGAGGTGGTCTTGTCGAAGCGGGCGTCGGAGGTCTTGGCGTTCCCGCTCCACGAGACCGTCGAGGTGCCGGTGTTCAGCGTGCCGTTCCACTGCCAGTTCTGGTCGTTGTTCTGGCTGCGGTGGATCTCGCGCAGTTGTGTGCCGGACGGGTTCGTGAAGGCGATCGTCGGCAGGACGCCGTCGTCGTACTGGCGGCTGGAGGACCAGGTGATCTCGCCGTCCGCGCCGAGCCGGCCGACCCGGTACCACAGCGTGGTTGCGTTCTGGGACTGGTGGACCTCCACCAGGTCGCCGTTGTCGTTCAGCGCGACGGCGGGGGTCTGGCCGTTGTCGTACCTGCCGTGGCGCAGCCAGGTCACGCGGCCGTTGTCGTACCTGCCGGTCCAGTACCACAGCGCGCCCGCGCCGGAGTCGTGCACCTCGACGATCTGCCCCTTCGCGTTGAGCGCGATCGCCGGGTTGGAGCCGATGTCGCGTTTGTACTCCGTGCGGCTCTTGCCGTTGCCGGACAGCAGCGTCAGCACCCGGCCGCGCAGCGAGTCAACCGTCGGTGAACCCGACGGGTAGTCCTCGGCCTTCAGCAGCCGCGACCCGAAGACGGAGACGATCTCCTGGTTGAGCGCGGTCAGGTTGCCGGCCGCGAACGACGGGTTGTCGGTCAGGTCGTCCTTGAGGTCGAGCATGACGACGATCGGGGCGGCGTCCGGGTGCCGCGCGGACCAGGTGTTGACGACCTCCAGCCAGTCGCGCAGCAGGTTCGAGGCCGGGTTGCCGGAGTGGTCGACCTGGTCGCCGGGCGCGTCGTGGCCGATCGCGTAGTCACGCGCCGTCGCGTACCCGTTGTCATGGATGTCGAGTTCGATGAAGCGAACCCCATGGTCGAGCTGGTAGGTGATGGAGTTCTTGGCGCCTTCGACGTTGCCGGAATAGCTGTTGTGCGTGACGCGGAAGATCGCCGACGTCAACGGAACCTCCGCGTCGGCGTGGGCGTTCGCACTGATCAGTAGGACGGACGTGGTGATGGCGAGCGTGGACAGCACAGCCCTTGACTGGGTCATCCTCGGTCCTCGTGTGGGGGATGTCAGTGATGAGGGAGCGCCGATGCCCGCTGAGCTCGGTGGGGAGCGACGTTCGCACGTTGCTCATGTTCCGGATCTTTCTGGCCTGTGTCCAGGGTTTCCCCGTACCGGTGAAATGATCAGTCGTCTGGCAGACTGAAGGCCATGAGTGGACGAGGTCGCCCGCCGGACCCCGACCTGGAGGCGCGCGTGCACACCGCCGCCCTCGAACTGTACGGCGAGGTCGGCTGGGCCAGGTTCAGCTTCGACGTACTCGCCCGCCGCGCCCGGGTCGGCAAGGCCGCTCTGTACAACAGATGGGGCAGCAAGGAGAAGCTGATCGTCGACGCGCTGACCGCCGGGCTCACCCAGGACCCGTTCGACACGCAGTCGGGATCGCTGCGCACCCAACTGATCCGGATGGCCGCGGGGACCCTCGACGGCTATCTGACGCCGAGGGGTCTGGTCTACCTGAGGGCCCAGGTCGAGGCCAGGGTCTACCCCGAGTTGTTCGGGCAGGCGCTGGAGCGGTTCCAGCGCGAACGCATCAAGGTCGGCCGCACCATCGTGCTCAACGCCATCGCCCGCGGCGAGCTTGCGCCGGGCACCTCGCCCGCGCTCGTCCTGGACGCGGTCGCCGGCATGCTGACCAACCACTTCCTGTCGACGCCGATCAGCCAGATGCCGGCTCTGGTCGCGCGCAAGGACAAGTACGTCGAGGAGACCGTGGACTTCGTGTTGTCCAGGGTCGATTACCGGGCTCCGGAGCAGGACGCCTGATCACGGGCGGCGCGCGGCCCGCCATTGACAGGGGCGGGGAGACGACTTAGCGTCTTATTGCAGACGTGTTTCGTCTAAATTAACGACGAGTACCACCCATCCCGCCCCGGGGCTTTCCCTTCGGGCCATCGCGGAGTTCCCCGTAGCCGCTCACGCATCCCGGCGAAGCAGCGCGACCCCCCAAGCACGAAGCCCGCATCGGCATTACTTCACCATTCCCCCTTTTGGCCTCCCGGGAGGAGCCCATCATGGTGAGCGAGCGTGTCACACCACAGCCCGAACCGATCACCGCGCACGACACAGACTCCAAGCGCCGCCCGGTTCTGGCCTGGGGCATGACCGCGATGCTGCTCGGCGTCATGCTGATCGCCTATCTGGACAAGGCGATCCTCGGTCTCGTCGCCCAGCCGGCCATGGCCGGCCTGGGGTTGTCCGCGGCCGAGTTCGGCGCCATCAGCAGCGCCGCGGGCCTGCTCGGCCCGCTGTCGGTGTTCCTGTACGCGCTGGTCGCCGACCGGCTGCCCGTCAAGGCGACCCTCTTCACCGTCGTCGTCATCTGGTCGCTGCTCCAGTTGCCCGTCTTCTTCGCCGCCTCGGGCGCGCTGCTCCTGGTCACGCGCTTCATGCTCGGCGCGGCCGAGGGGCCGGCGGCGCCGGCGGCGTACGCGACCGCCTACTCCTGGTGGCCGAACGAACGGCGCGGCCTGCCGACGGCGCTGCTCACGACGGGGGCGTCGTTCGGCAAGCTGATCTTCGCTCCGCCGCTGGCGCTCATCATCGCCGCCTTCGGCTGGGAGATGGGCTTCGTCGCCGTCGCGATCCTGGGCTTCATCTGGGCCGCGGGCTGGCTGTTCATCGGGCGGGAGGGGCCCCACGGCCAGGAGGCCGCCCCGGAAGCCGCCGCCGGATCGCGGGCGCCCATCCGCGCCATCCTGCTGACGGGCACCTTCGCCGGCTTCGTGGCCGCGAGCACCGCCTCGGCGATGCTCGCGATCGTCGTCCTCACCTGGTTGCCGTCCTACTTCCAGGTGAGCTTGGGCTTCTCCGCGGTGGCGGCGGGCTCGCTGTTCGGCGTGCCGAGCATCGCCGCCATGGTGTTCCTGTACGGGTTCGGCGCCTGGAGCGACCGGATGCTGAAGAGGGGGACGGCGGCCCGCCGCGCCCGGGGGTTCCTGGGCGGCGCGCTGCTCGCGCTGGGCGGGGTCTTCCTCGCCGCCCTGCCCCTCGCCTCCGGGGTGGCGGTTCCCATCGCCCTGCTGATGCTCGGCTACGGGCTGGCCATCAGCGTCAACGCCGTGCTCAACCCGGCTCTCGTGCAGATCGTGCCGGCGGGGCAGCAGCGCAGCGTCCTGTCCGTCGGGCTGGCCGTAACCGGCGTCCTGGCGGCCGGCGGGCCGTTGGTCACGGGCCACGTGCTCGACGGCGCCCGCGCCGCGGACGCCCTCGCCGAGGGCTACACCACCGTCTTCGTCCTGACGGGCGTCGTCGCCCTGGTGGGAGGGGCGCTGTTCGCCCTGCTGGTCAACCCCGAGCGGGACGCGGCGAAGGTGGAGGCGGCCCGGCTCGCGCACGTGTCCAAGGGCGTCTGAACGTCTTTACAGACGGGTTTCGTCTATATAAATTGCGGGTGCGAAAGGAGCGGAACATGTCGATGAACCTCGATGCCATCGGGCAGACCTGGGAATCAGGCGAGCACACATGGACCTCGAAAGACGCCATCCTGTACGCCCTGGGAGTCGGCGCGGGAGCGCAGGACCCGCTGGCCGAGCTGTCGTTCACCACCGAGAACTCACACGGGGTCGCCCAGCGGGTGCTGCCCACCTTCGTCGTGGTGATCGGCGGAGGCGGCGGCAACCAGGGCCCCAAACTGGGTGACTTCGACTTCTCCCAGGTGCTCCACGCCGAGCAGTCGATCCGGCTGGCGGGCCCCCTGCCCGTGGACGGCCGGGTGCGCTCGACCGCCCGCCTGGTGAACATCTACGACAAGGGCAGCGGCGCGCTGGCCGTCATGGAGTCCACGATCGTCGCCGCGGACACGGGCCGGTTGGTCGCCGAGGTCAGCAACGGCATCTTCGTCCGAGGCGAGGGCGGCTTCGGCGGAGAGCGGGGCACCTCGGCGCCGTGGGAGCGGCCCGAGCGCCCGGCCGACCACGTCGTCGTCTACCCGACCCGCGCCGACCAGGCGCTGCTGTACCGGCTGAGCGGAGACCGCAACCCGTTGCACTCCGACCCGTGGTTCGCCGCGCGCGGCGGCTTCGAGCGCCCCATCCTGCACGGGCTGTGCACCTACGGGTTCACCGGACGCGCCCTGCTGCACACGCTGTGCGGCTCGGACCCGGCCGCGTTCGGCGGGATGTCGGCCCGCTTCGCCTCCCCGGTGCTTCCCGGCCAGGACCTGGCCGTGCACATCTGGGACGACGGCCGCTTCGTCACGAAGGCAGGCGAGAGCGTGGTGCTCGACCGCGGCGTCTTCACGGGGGTGGGGCGGTGAAGCCGCAGCCCACGCCGGAGACGGCGCCGTACTGGGAGGGCGCGCGCCAAGGAGAGCTGCGGGTGCAGCGCTGCGGGGAATGCGGGCGTCACTACTTCTACCCCCGGCCGACCTGCCGCTACTGCGCCTCGCGCGAGGTGCGGTGGGTGACGGTCTCGGGCCGGGCGCGGCTTGTGTCGTACGTCATCAACCAGCGGCCGATGCCCGGCATGGAGGGGCTGTCGCCGGTGATCGCGCTGGTCGAACTGGACGAGGGGCCGCGCCTGATGACCAACATCGTCGGGGTCGAGCCCACCCCGGAGAACCTGCCGCTGGACCTGCGGCTGCGGGTCTGTTTCCAGGAGGACCTGCCGGTCTTCCGTCCCGAGGAGGCGGCCGTATGAGGATGCACGGAGGCGACGTCGCGATCGTCGGAGCGGCGGAGAGCGAGGAGATCGGCGTACTGCCCGGCGTCTCGATGATCGAGCTGCACGCGGGGGCCGCGCGCCGCGCGCTCGAGGACGCGGGCCTGACGGCGGCGGACGTGGACGGCGTGGCCACCGCCGGCCCGCTGACCATGGAGGTCTCCCACCACCTCGGCATCACGCCGCGCTGGCTGGACGGCACCATGGTCGGCGGGTGCAGCTTCATGCTGCACGTCCGGCACGCCGCCGCCGCGATCGCGGCCGGCGCCGCTGAGGTGGTGCTCATCACGCACGGCGAATCGGGCAGGTCACGCGTGGGCGTGCCGCAGTACGGCATGAACCCGTCCTCTCCCCAGGGCCAGTTCGAGATGCCGTACGGGGCGGTGCTGCCGTACGCCACCTTCACCCTGCCCGCGCTGCGTTTCCTGCACGAGCGCGGCATGGGAGGCGAGGACCTGGCCCAGGTCGTGGTCGCCCAGCGGGAGTGGGCGGCGAAGAACCCGCGCGCGATGCGCCGCGACATCGTCACCGTGGACGAGGTGCTGGCCGCCCCGCTGATCGCCTACCCCTTCACCAAGGACATGTGCTGCGTGGTCACCGACGGCGGCGGCGCGCTGGTGCTGACCAGCGCCGAGCGCGCGGCCGGCCTGCCCTCGGGGGAGCGGGCGGTGTACCTGCTCGGGTCGGGGGAGTCGGCCGAGGGCACGATGGTCTCCCAGATGGAGGACCCGGGCTCCAGCCTGGCCTTCCGGCGCTCCAGCGCGCAGGCGTTCGCCACGGCGGGGGTGAGCCGCGCCGACGTCGGCCACCTGATGTGCTACGACGCCTTCGCCCACGTGCCGCTCTACATGCTCGAAGACCTCGGCTTCGTCGGCCGAGGCGAGTCGGGCGCCTTCGTCGCCGACGGCCACACCCGCCCGGGCGGCAGGCTGCCCATGAACACCAACGGCGGCGGGCTCAGCTACACCCACACCGGCATGTACGGCATGTTCGCCATCCAGGAGTCCGTCCGCCAGCTCAGAGGCGAGGCCGCCGCCCAGGTCCCCGACGTCGAGATCGGTTTCGTGCAGGGTGTCGGGATGTTCTTCGCCGCCTCGGGGAGCCTGGTGCTGTCGGCCCGCAGGCCCTGATCGTTCAATTTCGAACAACCTGACAACAGAAGGGCAAGGTCTGATGAGCGGAATCTGCGAAGGCCGGGTGGCGATCGTGACCGGCGCGGGGCGCGGTCTTGGCCGGGCGCACGCGCTGGAACTGGCGCGGCAGGGAGCCCACGTGGTGGTCAACGACCTCGGCGGCGCCACCGACGGCACCGGCTCCGACGCCGACGCTGCGCAACTGGTGGTGGAGGAGATCCTGGCGGCCGGCGGCAAGGCCGTGGCCAACACCGACGACGTCGCCGACTGGGCGGGCGCCCAACGGCTCGTCGAGCAGGCGGTGAGCGAGTTCGGCGGGCTCGACGTCCTGGTGAACAACGCCGGCATCCTGCGCGACCAGACCATCGCGTCCATGACGGAGGAGAACTGGGACGCGGTGATCCGCGTGCACCTGCGCGGCACCGCGGCACCCACCCACTTCGCCGCCGCGTACTGGCGGGCGCGGGCCAAGCAGAGCGGACGGCCGCTGGGCGCCCGGCTCATCAACACCACCTCGGCCTCGGGCATCTACGGCAACTTCGGCCAGTCCAACTACGGCGCGGCCAAGGCCGGCATCGCCGCCTTCACCGTCATCACGGCCTTGGAGCTCGGCCGCTACGGGGTGAGCGTGAACGCCGTGGCGCCGGCCGCCTTCACCCGGCTCACCGAGAACCTGATGCCCGCCGACCACGCCGCCGCCCTCGCGCCCGAGCACGTCTCGCCGCTGGTCGTCTGGCTGGCCAGTGCGGACAGCGACGGCGTCACCGGGCGGGTGTTCGACGTCGGCGGCGGCCGGATCGGCGTCGCGGAGGGGTGGCGGCTCGGCCCGGAGGTGACCAGGCAGGACCTGTGGGACGCGGCGGAGCTCGGCCGCGTGGTCCCCGACCTGGTCGCCAAGGCCGCGCCCGACGTCGACATGCTCGGCAGGACGCCGACCCGCGACTGACGTGCAGAAATCTTGGTCCAGTGCTCGCGAAAGGACCCAGGACACGTGACACCGACCGAAGCCGCCGCCACCGGATTCTTCACCGAGGCCCTCGCCCACCCCGACCGTCCCGCCCTGATCGGCCCAGGAGAGCGCCGGCTCACCTTCGGCCAGTTGCGCACGCGCGTCAACCAGGTGTCCAACGCGCTGCGCGGCCTGGGCCTGGTCCGCGGCGACGTGGTCGCCGCGATGGTCGGGAACGACTCGACGTACTTCGAGCTCGTCCTGGCCACCGGGCAGATCGGCCTCTACCTGGTGCCCATCAACACCCATCTGGCGCCGGCCGAGGCGTCGTTCATCGTCCACGACAGCGCCGCCAAGGTCCTCCTCGCCCACGCCGGCCTGGCCGCCGCGCTCGGCGTGCCCGTCCCGCACCGCCTGTCCGTCGGTGGCGAGGTCGCGGGCTGGCCGGCGTACGAGGACTTCGGCGGGCCGGCGGACGACCCCGCGGACCGGATCGCCGGCCTGATCATGGGCTACACCTCGGGCACCACCGGACGGCCCCGGGGCGTCAAACGGTCGCTGCCCGACGTCACCCCCGAGCACATGGCCGCGATGTCGCTGGGGCTGGCCCGCATGTGCGGCGTGTCAGGCGGTGAAGGGGTTCACCTGGTCACCTCGCCGCTCTACCACGCGGCGCCCGGCTCGTTCGCGATGTCGGCCCTGCAGCAAGGCCACACCGTGGTCGTCCACGAGAGGTTCGACGCCGAGGCGACGCTGCGCGACATCGAGCGGTACCGGGTGACCACGAGCCACATGGTGCCCACCCACTTCCACCGCATGCTGCGCCTGCCCCCGGCCGTCCGGGAGCGGTACGACCTGTCCAGTCTGCGCTCGCTGGTGCACGCGGGCGCCCCCTGCCCGGTCGAGGTCAAACGGCGGATGATCGACTGGGTCGGCCCGATCCTGTGGGAGTACCTCGGCGCCACCGAGGGGCTGGTGAGCATCGTCGGCTCGCGGGAGTGGCTGGAGCGGCCGGGCACGGTGGGCCGGCCCTTCCCCGGCTTCACGGTCCGGCTGCTCGACGAGAGCGGCGCCGAGGTGCCGGCCGGGGAGGCGGGCACGATCTACTTCGGCGGCTCCGGCACGTTCGAGTACCACAACGACCCGGACAAGACCCGCGCCAGCCGCACCCTCGGCCTGTTCACCGTCGGGGACATCGGCCGCTTCGACGCCGACGGCTACCTGTACCTGCTGGACCGGCGCACCGACCTCATCCTGTCGGGCGGCGTGAACGTCTACCCGGCGGAGGTCGAGCAGCACCTGATCACCCATCCGGCGGTGGCCGACGTGGCCGTGATCGGCGTGCCCGATCCCGAGTGGGGGCGCAGCGTGCTGGCCGTCGTCCAGCCCGCCGAGGGCGCCGCCCCCGGCGAGGAGCTCGCGAACGAGCTTGCCGCGCACTGCAAGGACGGGCTGGCCTCCTACAAACGCCCGCGCCGCTTCGTCTTCCGCTCCGACTTCCCGCGTTCCGCGGCCGGCAAGCTGCTGCGCCGTCAACTGCGCGAGGAGTACGGCGGGAGGTAGACCCGTCAGCCCGCGGCCTCACGCGCGCGCCCGTGGGCGTCGTGCGGGAGGTCGGCGTAGTGCCACTGGTGGTCGCGGGCGTGCCGGCACGCGGTCTCCAGGTCGCCGGCCTCGATCGCGGCCAGCAGCTCGGCGTGGCCGCGGGCGACGTCGTGCAGGTCGACCTCGGTCGCGACCATCGTGACCGAGGTCCGCGCCTCGATCTGCAGGCTCTCCCAGGTGCGCTTGAGCAGCTCGTTGTGCGCGGCCTCGACGACCCGCCGGTGGAAGGACACGCTGGCGCGCGCCGACGCCTCGCCGTCGCCCAGGTCCGCGGCGGCGCGCATCGCCTCGACGTCCGCCCGCAGCGCCTCCACCGGGACCGTTCCGGCCAGCAGGGCGAGCCGCGTGGCCGTCTCCTCCAGCGCCGCCCGCACCACGTAGCTCTCACGCAGCGTCTCCTGGACGAAGGGGCGCACGAAGGTGCCGCGGCGCGGCTGGGTCTCGACCAGCCGCATGGCCTCCAGCTCGCGCAGCGCCTCGCGCACGGGCGCCTGACTGGTGCCGTACGTGGCCGCGAGCCGCGTCTCCACCAGCCGCTCGCCCGGCCTGACCTGGCCGGAGACGATCCTGCTGACCAGCGAGTCGCGGATCTGCCGCGCCAGCGTGAGCCGCGGCAGCCGAGAGGGCTCTTCGGACATGGGGCGATCCTACCGATTATCGATCGCCGATCCCTTGACCGGCCTGTGTCGATAATCAATTATCGATAATTAGTAAGGAGGCCCGCACATGGTCATCCACGCGGTTCACGTACCGGAGTCCGCCGACGCCGCGGTCGCCTGCTCGGCGCGGGGCGGCTGGATCATGGGGGGCGGCACCGTCGTGATGCCGCTGGTGAACAGCGGGGCCGCACCCGTGACCGAGCTCGTCAGCCTGCGCAGGGCGGGGCTGGACGGCGTCGAGGTGCGCGACAAGGTGGCCAGGATCGGGGCGGCGGCCACGCTCGCCGCCATCGGTGCGCATCCCGGGCTCGGCTTCCTGCGTCCTGCGCTGCGCACGATCGCCTCCCCGACCATCCGCAACCAGGCCACGGCAGGCGGCAACCTGTTCGTCGACCAGCCGTACGGCGACCTGGCCGTCTGCCTGCTCGCCCTTGACGCGACCTGCGAGATCGCCGGACCGGACGGCCGGCGCGAAACTCCGGTGGCCGACGTGCTGGCCTGCGGGGTCGCCGCGGGCGAGGTCGTCGTGGCGGTGCGGGCCGCGCTGCCCGAGCCGGGCACCTGGTACTACCACAAGGCCATGCGCCGCCACCTGAACTCGGCGGCGATCGTGACCGTCGCCGCCCTCACCTCGGCGGACACCTGCAGGATCGCGCTGGGCGGCCTCGCCCCGCGCCCGGTGCGCGCGGTGTCGGCCGAGCGCGTGCTGAAGGACCGGCCGCTGACCCACGAAGCCCTCACCGAGGCGGGCCGGGCCGCCCGCGCCGACATCGACCCCTTCGACGACGCCTACGCCAGCGCGTGGTACCGGGCGCGGGTCCTGCCCGTGCACCTGCGCCGGGCCTTCCTTCCCTAGCCGACGCCGCACCAGGAAGCCGCACCAGGAAGAGGTGAACCGTGCCGTCACAGATCGTCTCGCTCGTCGTCAACGGTGAGCATCGCGAGTTCATCGCCGCGCCGGGAACCACGCTGCTCGCCGCCCTGCGCGAGTCGCTGGGGCTCACCGCGGCCAAGCGCGGTTGCGCGCAGGGCGCCTGCGGCACCTGCACCGTCCTGGTCGAGGACCGGCCGGAGGCCGCCTGCCTGGTCGCGGTGGAGACCGTCGCGGGCCGCGCCGTCCGCACGCTGGAGGGGGTGGCCGCCGGCGGCGAACTGGACGAGGTGCAGAGCGCCTTCGTCGACTGCTTCGCCACCCAGTGCGGCTTCTGCACCGCCGGGATGATCATGGTCGCCGAGGCGCTGCTCGACCGGAACCCCGACCCGAGCGAGGCGGACGTCGTCGAGGCGATCTCCGGCAACGTCTGCCGGTGCACCGGCTACCGGCCCATCGTGATCGCCATCCTGGAGGCGGCCAGGCGCCGCCGCGAGCAGGCGGTGCCGCGATGACCTACCGCCTGGCGCCCACCGACCCCGGCACGTTCGCCGCCGAGCGGACGGGACAGGGGGACTTCACCGTGATCGGCTCGGTGGTCCAGCGCTCCGACGCGCGCGGGCACGTCACCGGGCGCACCGAGTTCTTCGAGGACGTGGCCCCGCCCCGGCTGGCCCACCTGAAGATGCACCGCTCGGCCCGGCACCACGCGCGGATCCTGGACGTGGACCCCGCCGAGGCCCTGGCCGTGCCCGGCGTCCTGCGCGTCCTGACCCACGCCGACGTCCCGAACAACCTCTACACCCCGCTCAAGCTGATCGGCGTCGGCCCCGACGACGAGCCCATCCTGGCCGTGGACAAGGTGCGCTATCTCGGCGAGCCCATCTGCGCCGTGGTCGCCGAGACCGAGGCGGCCGCGCTGGAGGGCGCGGCCCGGATCAAGGTCGCCTACGAGGACCTGCCGCCGGTCTTCGACGTCGAGGAGGCGCTGCAAGAAGGCGCGCCGCTGGTCAACGAGTACCACGGGCAAAACCACTTCATCTACGAGGGCCACCACTGCCGGCGGATCCGCTTCGGCGACGTGGCGGCGGCCTTCGCGCGAGCCGACCACGTCTTGGCGTGGCGCTACCAGTCGGCGCCGATCGAGCAGGCCCCCGTCGAGACCACCGGCTGCGTCGTCGTCCCCCAGCCTGACGGGCGGCTGCGCATCCACTCCGACACCCAGGCGTGCTTCTTCACCCTGGACAACACCGCGCTCATCCTGGAGTCGCCGTTCAACAAGCTGCGCATCGTCGGCGGGACCGTCGGCGGCGGCTTCGGCGGCAAGGTGGACGTGGTGGTCGAGCCGATCGCGTGCGTGGCCGCGATGGCGGTCGACCGGCCGGTCAGGTTCGTCTACGACAGGGCCGAGGAGATGCAGGTCTCCTCGCCGCGCGCGGCCGAGCGCATCTTCGTCAAGGACGCGGTGATGGCGGACGGCCGGATCATCGGCCGCCAGGTCACCCTGTACGTGGACGCCGGCGCGTACGCCCGCCACAGCCCGTACGGCACCACCAAGGCCGCCGCGCACCTGCCCGGCCCCTACACGATCCCGAACGTGTGGGCCGACTGCCACTGCGTCTTCACCAACCGCACGCCCTCAAGCGCCATGCGCGGGTTCGGCGTGACGATCGCCGACTTCGCGCTGGAGTCGCAGATGGACCGGATCGCCCGCGCGCTCGGCATGGACCCGCTGCGGCTGCGGCTGATCAACGCCTACCGCGACGGGGACCTCAAGGCGCACCGCAAGGTCGCCGAGGGCACCGCCCTGGTCGAGGTGATCCAGAAGGCGGCGGAGATGTCCGGGCACGAGCTGCCCGAGGCGTACCGGCGCATGTCCTCCACGAGCCGAGAGGGGCTGTAGCGATGGCCAGGCTGCGCGGGCGCGGGTACGCCTCGGTCAACTACCCGACCGGCATGAACCTGGGCGGCGACCCCTCGCAGGCGCTGATCCACGCCACGACCACGGGCACGTTCGTGATCTCGCTGTCCTCGGTGGACCTGGGCCAGGGCATCAAGACGATCGCCGCCCAGTGCGCCGCCGAGACGCTCGGGCTGCCGATCGAGAACGTGCTCGTCGACACCGCCGACACCGACACAGGCCCGCACTGCATGGGCACCTTCGCCAGCCGCGGCACCCACCGCGTCGGCAACGCCGTCATCATGGCCGCGGCCGAGGCGCGCGGCGTGATGCTGGAGGTCGCCGCGGAGGAGCTGGAGGTCGACGCCGCCGACCTGGAGACCGACGGCAGCGGCTTCATCCTGCTCAAGGGCGCGCCGGACAAGCGCATCCACATCACCGACCTGGCGATGGCCGCGCACTTCAAGCACGGGCGGACGATCTCGGGACGCGGCATCTACCTCAAGGAGCCGAGCGCGCCCGTGCCCGAGACGGGGGAGATGGACCCCGACTCCTGCCAGGCGCACGCGTGCACGGTCGCCGTCGTCGAGGTCGACGACGAGACCGGGGTGGTCGAGGTGCTGGAGCTGTACAACGCCTACGAGATCGGCCGGGCGCTCAACCCGGCCATGGCCACGCAACAGGTGGAGGGCGGCGCCTGGATGGGCCTGTCGCACGCCCTGTTCGAGACCACCGAGCCGTACTACCCGGCCCGCGACCACGGGCCGCGCGACTTCGCCGGGTACCTGATGCCGGGACCCGCCGACATCCCCATCCAGCACAGCCTGTTCCTGGAGCGACCCTCGGGAAACGGGCCGTTCGGCGCGAAGGGAATCGGCGAGATGACGGCGAACGCCCCCATCCCGGCCATCGCCAACGCGATCTTCGACGCCTGCGGCGTGCGACTGGAGTCGATGCCGTTCACCCCAGAACGCGTCCTGCGCGGACTGGACGCCTTGAAACCGGAGGAACCATGCTGAAAGTCGTCTCGCTGCTCAAGCGCGCCGAGGGCCTGTCCCACGAGGAGTTCGCCAAGTGGGTGGTGGAGGACCACGTCGAGTTCGCCAAGAAGCTGCCCGGCCTGCGCAAATACACCGTCAGCGTCACCACCGGCGACGGCGGGGCCTACGACTCGGTCAACGAGCTGTACTTCGACGACGAGGACGCCCGCGCCGCCGCGTTCGGCTCCGAGCACGGCAAGGCCGCGGCGGCCGACGCCGCCGCGCACACCTCCCAGCGCGTGCACCTGCTGACCACCGAGCACGCGCAGTTGTGACCTCCGACCCCGGCGAGCTGGCCCTCGCGCTGGAGGGGAAGGGCTACTTCGCGGACGAGGGGCTGTGCACGGCCATCCACCTGGCGCTGCGGCTGGGCCGGCCGCTCCTGCTGGAGGGCGAACCGGGCGTCGGCAAGACCGAGGTGGCCTCGGTGCTCTCGCGCGTCACCGGCCTGGAGCTGATCCGGCTGCAGTGCTTCGAGGGGCTGGACTCCGGCCAGGCCCTGTACGAATGGGACTACCCCAAACAACTCCTGCACGTGCGGGTGGCCGAGAGTCGCGGCCAGGACGTCGGCGACCTGTACCGCGAGGAGTTCCTGCTGCGCCGGCCGCTGCTGCGCGCCGTGCGGGCCGAGCGGGGCGCGGTGCTGCTGATCGACGAGATCGACCGGGCCGACAGCGAGTTCGAGGCGTTCCTGCTGGAGTTCCTCGGCGACTTCCAGATCACCGTCCCGGAGCTGGGCACCGTACGGGCGGGCACGCCGCCGATCGTGGTGCTGACCTCCAACCGCACGCGCGAGCTGCACGACGCGCTCAAGCGGCGCTGCCTCTACCACTGGATCGCCTTCCCCGAGCCGGGCCGCGAGCGGGCGATCCTGCGCGCGGCGGTTCCTGGGCTGGAGGAACGGGCGGCCGAGGGGCTCGTGCGGGCGGTGCAGCGCGTACGCCGGCTGCCGCTGCTCAAACGGCCCGGCATCGCCGAGTCGGTGGAGTGGGCCCGTGGCGCGACGGCGCTGGCCGAGGGCGGCAGCCCGTGGCCGGTGGCGCTGCGCGGGGCACTCGGCCTGCTGATCAAGGACGAGGAGGACACCCGGCTGCTCCTCGGGCACGCCGAGGAGGTCTTCGGCGATGCCTGACCCGGCCACGACTGCGGCCGCGGACCATCTGTGGGGGTTCATGACGGCGCTGCGCGGCGCGGGGCTGCCCACCGCGCCGACCAAGCGCGCGGACCTCCTGCGGGTGATCGCCGAGTCCCCGCCGCCCGATCTGGCCACCCTGTACTGGTACGCCCGCACCACCCTGCTCCAGGACGTGGGCGATCTGCCCGCCTTCAACCGAGTCTTCGATGCGTGGTTCCGGGACGGCCCCACCGACCTGCCCGTGGAGGCGGGCGACGACAGCGCGCCGTCTCCTGGTCGCCCCGGCGACGACGACCCGCCGCCGGGCCAGGCGCGGCCCGGCGACGGGATCGAGGCCAGCGCCCTGCGCACCTACGGCACCCGCGACTTCGGCCGCACCGGCGAACACGCGCACGCGCTCATGCGCGCGCTCGAAGCCGCCTGGCCCGCCGTGCTGCCCGCCGCACCGTCACGGCGGCGCCGCCCGTCCCGGTCGGGGGACCGGCTGGACGTCCGGCACGCGTGGCGCCGGGCCCACCGCCACGACGGGGAGATCGTCGAGCTGCGCCGCCTGGCCCGCCCGCCGCGCCCGCGCCGGCTGCTGATCCTGGTCGACGTCTCAGGCTCGCTGCGCCAGCACAGCCCGGACCTGCTCCGGGTGGCGCACACCGCGTTGCGCGCGGCCCCGGCCCGCACCGAGGTGTTCACCTTCGGCACCCGCCTCACCCGGATCACCGCCGCGCTGTCGCACCCGCACGCCGACCGGGCGCTGCGGACCGTGTCGGGCCTGGTCACGGACGCCGACGGCGGCACCGCGATCGGCGCGGCGCTGGACGGTTTCCTGGGCAACCCGCGTTTCGTGGCGCTCGCCCGGGGCGCGCTCGTGATCGTGCTGTCCGACGGGCTCGAACGCGGCGACCATCTCCCCATGGTGCGCGCCACGGCCCGCCTGTCGCGGCTGGGCCACCGGCTCGTCTGGTGGTCCCCGCTGGCCTGCTCGCCCGGCTACCGCCCCGCCACGCGCGCCATGGCCGCCCAGCTCCCGAGCCTGGACCACCTCGGCGGCGTCCGCGACCTGCCCACCGCGCTGCGGGAGGTCCGCCGTCTTCCCGCCGTCCTGTCCGGCCCCCGCCGCCTGGCGGCCAGGCGCTGGTCCACGCCACGACCCACGGGAGCAGTCCCATGATCGTCGATTCGCACCACCACATCTGGCGCGCCGCCGACCTGCCCTGGCTGCAGGGGGAGATGGTCCCGCGCATCTTCGGCCCGTACGAGCCGATCCGCCGCGACTATCCCGCCGCCGAGTACGTCGCCGAGGCCACCGCCTGCGGCATCACCTCGGCCGTCTACGTCCAGGCCAACTGGCCGCTCGACCGCTGCGTGGAGGAGGTTCGCTGGCTGCGCGAGGTGCACGCCGAGACCGGCTGGCCCACCGCCGTGGTGGGCTGCGCCGACCTGTTCGACGAGGGCGCGGCCGAGGTCATGCGCCGCCAGGCCGCCCTCACCCCGCTGATGCGCGGCACCCGCCTGCAACTGCACTGGCACGAACGGCCGGAGTTCCGCTTCGCCGAGGCGCCCGACCGCATGAAGGACCCCGTCTTCCTGCGCAACATCGCCGCGCTGGCCGACCTCGGCTGGCTGTTCGAACTCCAGGTGTTCCCCGCCCAGATGGCCGACGCCGCGGCCCTCGTGGACGGCTTCCCCGACGTGACGTTCGTGCTCGTCCACGCCGGCATGCCGGTGGACGCCGGCCCGGCGGGCATCGAGGAATGGCACTCGGGCTTGAGCCTGCTGGCCGAGCGGCCCAACGTCGTGGTGAAACTCACCGGCCAGGGCACCTTCGTGCACCGCGTGGACCGGCCGCTGATCGAGCGGGTGACGGCCGCCTGCCTGGAGCTGTTCGGTTCCCGCCGCTGCATGTGGGGCAGCAACTTCCCGATCGAGAAACTCTGGACCGACCTGCCCACCCTGCTCTCCACCTGGCAGGACGTGCTCTCCGGCCGATCCGCCGAGCAGGCCGCCGACGTGTTCGCCGCCACGGCCACCCGGGTCTACCGCCTCTGACTCAAAAACCTATATATCATGTAGGAAATGTTGACTTCTGTGGATCGGGCTCGTAACGTCGAGGTATGAGCCAGGGCCTCAACCTGACCAGGCGCGCGCACGTGGACCTCGCCCGCGTCGCCAGCGCCCAATGTCGCTGATCACGAACTCGCGTCCTCAACGCCCATACCTCCCGTAGAGGAGAGATTCGTGATCCACAACAGTGATGACCTCTTACCGATCGGGGGCGGCCCGTGACGCTCCCCGAGGTCCGCACACCACCCCGGCAGGAGGAGCGGCCCCTTGAGGTGGTGACGGCCCGTCACCCGCTGCGGTGGCTGGGCGCGGCCTGCGTGCTGGTCCTGCTCGCCATGGTCGTCAGCGCCCTGGTGACCAACCCGGCGTGGGAATGGGACGTCGTCGGGCAGTACCTGTTCGCGCCGTCTGTGGTGCGCTCGGTGCTGCTCACGCTGGAGTTGACCGCGCTGGGCATCGTGCTCGGGTTCGCGCTGGGCACCGTGCTGGCGGTGATGCGCCTGCTGCCCAACCGGCTGCTGTCCTCGGTGGCCTGGGGCTACGTCTGGTTGTTCCGTTCGGTGCCGCTGATCCTGCAACTACTGTTCTGGTACAACCTGGCGCTGCTCTACCCCCGGCTGTCGGTGGGCGTGCCCTTCGGACCGGCCTTCTTCGACGTCGGCACCATGGACCTGATCGGGCCACTGACGGCGGCGGTGCTCGGGCTGGCGCTGCACCAGGCCGCGTACGCCGCCGAGATCGTCCGCGGCGGCCTGCTGTCGGTGGACCACGGGCAGCGCGAAGCCGCCGCCGCCCTCGGGCTGCCCCCGTCGCGGCGACTGCTCAGGATCATCCTGCCGCAGGCCATGCGGACCATCGTGCCCAACGCGGGCAACGAGATCATCGGCCTGGTCAAGGGCACCTCGGTCGTGTACATCATGGCGCTGCCCGAGCTGTTCTACCAGGTGCAGGTGATCTACAACCGCAACGGCCGCGTCATGGCGCTGCTGCTGGTCGCGGCCATCTGGTACCTCGTGCTGACCACGGCGCTGTCGATCGTGCAGCACTACGTGGAGCGCCACTACGGCAGGGGGCGGGCATGAGCCACATGGTGGAACTGCGCGGCGTGCACAAGAGCTTCGGCCCGCTGCACGTGCTGCGCGGCGTGGACCTGGCCGTGCGCAAGGGAGAGGTCCTGGTGATCCTGGGCCCTTCCGGCTCAGGGAAGTCCACGCTGCTGCGCACGATCAACCACCTGGAGAAGGTGGACCGAGGCCAGGTCCGGGTGGACGGGCGGCTGTTCGGCTACCGCCAGGCCGGCGACCGCCTGCACGAACTGCCCGAGCGCGAGGTGCTGCGGCAGCGGACCCAGATCGGCTTCGTCTTCCAGGCGTTCAACCTGTTCCCGCACCTCACGGTCAGGCAGAACCTCATGGAGGCGCCGCTGGCGGCACAGCGCCGCCCGCGCGCCGAGGTCGAGCCGCTGGCCGAGCGGCTGCTGGAGCGGGTGGGCCTGGCCGACAAGGCCGACGCCTACCCGCGCACGCTGTCGGGCGGGCAGCAGCAGCGGGTCGCCATCGCCAGGGCACTCGCGCTGGAGCCCAAGCTGCTGCTGTTCGACGAGCCGACCTCCGCCCTGGACCCCGAGCTGGTGGGTGAGGTGCTCGACGTGATCAAGGACCTCGCCCGGGGCGGCACCACGATGATCGTGGTCACCCACGAGATCGGGTTCGCGCGCGAGGCGGCCGACACCGTCGCCTTCATGGACGCCGGCCGCGTCGTCGAACTCGGCCCGCCCGCCCAGATCCTCGACGATCCCCGTCACGAACGTACCCGCGCCTTCATCGGCAAGGTCCTCTGACCCTCAAGGAACGACACATGCGCGCAACAGCCGCGCGGGCCTTCGCCGTGCCCGCGCTCCTCCTCCTGCTCGCCGGTGCCGCGTGCGGCGCCGAGCCCGCCCTCGACACCCGGGCCGCCCCGGCCCCCGTCGTCGCGGGAAAGAAGATCAACCTCGGCCCGGACCAGAACCGGGTGCGCGCCGGGAAGGTCGCGGCCATCGCGGCCCAGGTGCCGAAAGACGTCGCCGCCGACGGCAAGCTCACCGTCGGCTTCAGCGCCGGCGGCGCGCCGCCGCTGGTCTCCCCGGCCACCGACGACACCACCCTGATCGGCGTCGAGACCGACCTCGCCCAGCTCGTGGCCGACGTGCTCGGCCTGGAATTCGCCCCGCGGTCCAGTTCGTGGGAGAACCTCTTCCTGGCCGCCAAGTCCGGCAAGTACGAGGTCGTCTTCAGCAACGTCACCGTCACCGAGGAACGCAAGGACACCTACGACTTCGCCACCTACCGGATCGACCAGCTCGGCTGGCAGGTGCCCGACACCAGCCCCATCACAGCGATCAAAGGGCCCGCCGACATCGCCGGCCTGCGCGTCTCGGTCGGCTCCGGCACCAACCAGGAGAAGATCCTGCTCGACTGGGACGAACAGAACCGCGCCGCCGGGCGTAAGCCCGTGGAGATCCTCTACTACGAGAAGTACGGCGACGTGCTGCTGGCACTCAAATCGGGCCGCGTGCAGGCGTACTTCGGCCCCAACCCCAACATCGCCTACAACATCGCCGTCAGCGGCGGCTCCAGGATCGCCGGCACCTTCTCCGGGGCCGGGCCCGACCTGCAGGGGCTCATCGCGGCCATGACGAAGAAGGACAACGGCCTGGTCAAGCCGCTCAACGAAGCGCTCAACACGGTCATCGCGAACGGCGAGTACAAGGAGGTGCTCGAACGCTGGGGGCTGGCCAACGAGGCCATCCCCGAGTCGAAGATCAACCCGCCCGGCCTGCCCCGGCAGGCGTCATGAGCGGGCTCATCGTGGACGTGCGGCTCGTGGGCGTGTCCGACCCCGCCGCCGCTCCGCTGCTGGAGGGCCTGCGGCTGGAGTACACCTCCAGGTACGGGGCGAACGACGAACTCGCCCGCTTCCCGGAGGCCGAGTTCGCGCCACCGCACGGCGCGTTCATCGTCCTGGCCCGCGACGGCGAGACCGTGGCCGGGGGCGCGTTCCGCCGCCACGACGAGACGACGGCCGAACTGAAACGCCTCTGGACGCACCCGGGCCACCGCCGGGCCGGGCTCGGCCGCCTCGTGGTGGGCGAACTGGAGCGCGAAGCCCGGGGCCGAGGCTACCGCCGGATCTACCTGACCACCGGGCCGCGCCAGCCCGAGGCCGTGGGCCTGTATCTGGCCAGCGGCTACGAGCCGCAGTTCGACCTCACCAACCGTCCCACCGAGGGCCCGCTGGCCTTCATCAAGAACCTGCGCCCACACACGAGCGAACGGAAGCTGCCATGACTGAGCTTGCCGAGGTCATCAGTAAGCAAGAAGGAGGCCTCATGACTGACACGCTGCCTGACCGCGCCGTCGGAGCCGAATCGTTTCGGCGGGCCCTGGCCGTGCACGCCAGCGGCGTCGTGGTGATCACCGCGCAGGCCGACGGCGTCCCCGTCGGCCTGACCGCCACGTCGTTCTCCTCGGTCAGTCTCGAACCGCCTCTGGTCTCCTTCTACGTGGACCGTTCCTCGGCGACCTGGCCCAGGCTCGGCGCCGCCGACCATTTCGCCGTCAACATCCTGGCCGGCGATCAGGCCGACCTGGCCGCCAGGTTCGCCCGCAAGGGGATCGACCGGTTCGCGCCGCCCACCCGCTGGCGGCCGGGGCCGCTGGGCGCGCCGCTGCTGCGGGACGTCTGCGCGCACCTGGTGTGCCTGCCGTACGAGCGGGCCGAGGTCGGCGACCACATCCTGGTCGTCGGGCTGGTCGCCGAGGTGGACACGCACGATTCCGCCCGGCCCCTGCTGTACCACCGAGGCCGCTTCGGCCGCTTCCTGGCCCACCCCGACTCCTGAGACCCCGGAGACCCCATGTCCCACAAGGTCCCGCCGGCCCCGCACGGGAGGCACCGATGACATCGCGCCGCCAGGTCCACCTGGCCGCCCACTTCCCGGGCGTGAACAACACCACGGTCTGGACCGACCCCCGCTCGGGCAGCCAGATCGACTTCGCCTCGTTCGCCCATCTGGCCAGGACGGCCGAGCGCGGCAGGTTCGACTTCTTCTTCCTGGCAGAGGGGCTGCGGCTGCGCGAGCTGAAGGGCCGCATCCACGACCTGGACGTGCTGGGCAGGCCCGAGGCGCTCACCGTGCTCAGCGCGCTGGCGGCCGTGACGGACCGCCTCGGCCTGGCCGGCACGGTCAACGCGACCTTCAACGAGCCGTACGAGCTGGCCAGGCGCCTGTCCACGCTGGACCACCTGAGCGACGGCAGGGCCGCCTGGAACGTGGTGACCACCTCCGACGCCTTCACCGGCGAGAACTTCCGCCGAGGCGGCTACCTCGACCGCGCCGACCGGTACGAGCGGGCCGCCGAGTTCGTCCGCCTGTCACGCGAGTTGTGGGACTCCTGGAAACCCGACGCGATCCTCGCCTACCAGAGCGAGGGCCGCTTCCTGCGACAGGACGCCATCGGCGCGGTCGAGCACCGGGGAACACACTTCTCGATCGAGGGCCGCTTCACGCTGCCCCGCAGCCCTCAGGGGCGCCCGGTCATCATCCAGGCGGGCGACTCCGGCGAGGGCAGGGAGTTCGCCGCCGCCCACGCCGATGTGATCTTCACCGGTCACGGCTCGCTGGAGGACGGCAAACGTTTCTACGCCGACGTCAAGGGCCGCCTGGCCAAGTACGGCCGCGAACCGCACCAGCTCAAGATCATGCCCGGCGTGACGTTCGCGCTCGGAGACACCGAGGAGGAGGCCGCGGAGAACGCCGCCGCCATCCGCCGCCACCAGGTCGGCCCGCAGACCGCCATCGCGTTCCTGGAGCAGGTGTGGGGTCGTGACATGTCAGCCTACGACCCGGACGGCCCGCTGCCCGACGTCGGTCCCGACCTGTCGGAAGGCGTCTCCCAGGGCCGGGTGGCGATCAAGGACCGCGGCGCCGTGGCCGCCAAATGGCGGGCCATGGCCGAGGAGAAGAACCTGACGATCCGCGAGCTGGTCATCGAGGTCACCGGACGGCAGACGTTCATCGGCACGCCGCGGACCGTGGCGCGGCTGATCGACGAGCACGTGCGGGAGGAGGCCGCCGACGGGTTCATCCTCGTCCCGCATCTGACGCCCGGCGGGCTGGACGAGTTCGTGGACCGGGTGGTGCCGCTGCTGCAGGAGCGCGGCGTCTTCCGTACCGACTACACCGGCGCCACCCTGCGCGAACACCTGGAGCTGTCATGACGTTGCACCTGGCCGTGGCGCTGGACGGCGCGGGCTGGCACCCCGCGGCCTGGCGCGAGCCGAACGCCGCGCCGCGGGCCCTGTTCTCGGCCCGCTACTGGGCCGGGCTGGTCGCCGAGGCCGAGCGGGGGCTGCTGGACTTCGTCACCATCGAGGACGCCTTCGGCCTGCAGTCCACCCTGCCCGACGGCCCCGACGAGCGTACCGACCAGGTGCGGGGCCGGTTCGACGCCGTGCTGCTGGCCGCCCGGCTGGCCCCGCTCACCAGCAGGATCGGGCTGGTGCCGACCGCCACCACCACCCACACCGAGCCGTTCCACGTGGCCATCGGCATCGCCACGCTCGACCACGTCAGCGGCGGGCGCGCGGGCTGGCGGCCGCAGATCTCCGGACGGGCCTCGCAGGCGCGGCACTTCGGCCGCCGGGCGTTCCCGTCACTGGAGCAACTGCTCAACCGGCCAGGCGGCGCGGACCTGTCCGCCGATCCGCACGTGCGCGACCTGTTCGCCGAGGCA
Source organism: Nonomuraea purpurea (assembly GCF_042650645.1). Taxonomy (NCBI): domain Bacteria; kingdom Bacillati; phylum Actinomycetota; class Actinomycetes; order Streptosporangiales; family Streptosporangiaceae; genus Nonomuraea; species Nonomuraea purpurea. Next base: position 54,863 of record NZ_JBHSBI010000003.1, on the reverse strand, counting down.
GCCGACGCGGTGGAGGTGGCACGGCGGCTCTGGGACAGTTGGGAGGACGACGCCGAGATCCGCGACGTGGCCACCGGCAGGTTCATCGATCGGGACAAACTCCACTACATCAACTTCGATGGGCGGTTCTTCTCCGTCAAGGGGCCCTCCATCACGCCGAGGTCGCCGCAGGGGCAGCCGGTGGTGGCGGCGCTGGCGCACGCGCGGCTGCCCTACGAGTTCGCGGCGAGCAGCGCCGACGTCGTGTTCGTCACCCCGCACTCGGCCGACGAGGCGCGCGCCATCGTGACCGAGATCAGAGAGCTGTCCGGGAACGTCAAGATCTTCGCCGACCTCGTCGTGTTCCTGGGCGAGGACGCGGCCCGGCGCAAGGCGCGTCTCGACGAGCTGGACGGGGCCGAGCTCGCCTCCGACGCCGCGATCTTCACCGGGCACGTCAGGGAGCTGGCCGAGCTGCTGCTGCGGTGGCGGGAGGCCGGAATCCAGGGGTTCCGGCTGCGTCCCGGGGTGGTGCCGGACGACCTGTGGCAGATCGCCTCGGGGCTGACGGCCGAGCTGCGGGCGCGGGCGGCGTTCAGGAGCAGGTACGAGGCGGACACGCTCCGGGGGCTGCTCGGCCTGCCGCGCCCGGCCGGCCGATACGCGGAGGCACGATGAAATTCCTGGCCATCACCCTGATCACGCACACCGACGGAAGATCGGCGACCGAGCGGTTCCGCGAGGTCGTCGAGAACGCGGTGCTGGCCGAGGAACTGGGCTTCGACGGGTTCGGGGTGGGGGAGCGGCACGAGCGGCCCTTCATCTCCTCCTCGCCGCCGGTCGTGCTCAGCCACATCGCGGCCAGGACGTCCAGGATCCGGCTGTTCACCGCGGTGACCACGCTGAGCCTGCTGGACCCGGTGCGGGCGTTTGAGGACTACGCCACGCTCGACCACCTGTCGGACGGCCGGCTGGAGCTGATCATCGGCAAGGGCAACGGCGCCGCGCAGGCCAAGCTGTTCCACGTCACCGCCGAGGACCAGTGGGACAGGAACCACGAGTCCTACGAGCTGTTCCGCCGCCTGTGGCGGGAGGACAAGGTCACCTGGCAGGGCCGGTTCCGTCCCGCGCTCGTCGAGGCCGAGACCTGGCCGCGCCCGCTGCAGCGACCGATCCGCGTCTGGCACGGCAGCGCCACCAGCAAGGAGTCGGTCGACCTGGCCGCCCGCTACGGCGACCCGCTGTTCTCCGCGAACGTCTCCCACCCCATCGACCCCTACGCCGAGCTGATCGACCACTACAGGCAACGCTGGGCCTTCTACGGGCACGACCCGGCCGACGCCCTGGTGGGAGCCGGGACGGCCGGCTACTACGCGGCCCGCGCCTCCCAGGAGGCGATCGCCGTGTACCGGCCGATCTACGACGCCCGCGTGGCGCTGCAACGCCGGCTCGGCCTGCCGATCGTCTTCCCGACCCTGGAGGAGGCCATCGAGCGCAGCTCCATCCTGGTCGGCAGCCCACAGCAGATCATCGACAAGGTGCTGCGCTACCACAAGCGGTTCGGGCACGAGGTCATGCACCTGCACGCCGACGCCGACGGGCTCACCCACAAGCAGCACCGCGACGCGCTGGAGCTGTTCCAGGCCGAGATCGCGCCCGTGCTGCGCGCCGAGATCCCCAGCAGGCCGTTCCCCGGAGGTGCCGCGTGACTCTGTCCATCCTCGACCTCGCCCCGATCGTGTCGGGCGGCACCGCCGCGGACGCGCTGCGCAACACCCTCGACCTCGCCCAGAGGGCCGAGCGGCTCGGCTACCGCCGCTACTGGGTGGCCGAGCACCACTTCGCGCCCGGCGTGGCGAGCGCGGCCCCGGCCGTGCTGATCGCGCTCATCGCGGCGGCCACCGCCACGATCCGGGTCGGGTCGGGGGCCGTGCAGCTCGGCCACCAGACGCCGCTGGCCGTGGTCGAGCAGTTCGGGCTCATCGACGCGCTGCACCCGGGGCGCATCGACCTGGGCATCGGCCGCTCGGGACAGCGCCGCGCCGAACTGGCCGCGGGGCCAGCGCCCGCAGAGCCTGCGGCGGCCAGAACGGTCGACGGGCTGCTCATCCCGTCGCCGTTCGACTTCTCCAAGCTCGCCGGCCACCCGCACCTCGTCCACTACGCGACACTGCTCCAGCAGCCCGGCGCCCGGACGCCGGACTTCGCCGACCAGATCGACGACGTGCTCGCCTTCCTCGACGGCGGCCACGAGGCGCACGCCGTCCCCGGCGAGGGCGCGGACGTGCAGGTGTGGATCCTGGGCAGCAGCGGCGGGCAGAGCGCCCGCGTCGCCGGGGAGCGCGGGCTGCCCTTCGCCGCCAACTACCACGTCAGCCCGGCCGGCGTGCTGGAGGCCGTCGGGGCCTACCGGGAGGCGTTCAAGCCCTCCGGCACCCTGGAGGAACCGTACGTGATCGTCTCGGCGGACGCGGTCGTGGCCGCCGACGAGTCTGCGGCGCGCGAACTGGCCGAAGGGTACGGCCTGTGGGTGCGCAGCATCAGGACGGGCGCGGGCGCCATGCCCTACCCCACTCCGGACGAGGCCCGCGCGCACGTCTGGACCGACGCCGACAGGGAGCTGGTCAAGGACCGGATCGACACCCGGTTCGTCGGCTCGCCCGAGCAGGTGGCCGAGGGGCTGCGCGTGCTGCGCCGCGTGACCGGGGCCGACGAACTGCTCGTCACCACCATCACCCACCGGCACGACGACCGCGTGCGCTCCTACGAGCTGCTCGCCGGGGCCTGGAACCGCCCGTGAAACGCCTGATTCCCGCCCTGCTGCCGGCCCTGGCCGCGTGCGGCGCGCAACCCGCCCCGAACGCCCAGGCCGCGGCCCTGACCTGGGCGATCGAGACGCAGCCGATCACCATGAACCCGCAGCTGTGGTCGCAGAACAAGGTCACCGGGGCCTGGCTGCACGCGGCGGCCTGAGCGTCGCCGAGACGGCCGCCCGGTGGTCAGCCGCGCAGCAGGGGGAGAAGCTGGTCGCCCTGACGCTTGATCTCAGGAAGGTAAGGGGTGTCGGACAGGACGAAGTGGGTGATGCCGAGTGCCTGGTATTTGCGCAGCGACTTGGCCACGTCCTCGGCCGAGCCGACCAGCCAGGTGGTGCCCGCACCGCCCCCGCCGACCTTGCCGGGCGCGGTGTAGAGGTTGTCGTCGAGGACGTCGCCGCGTGCGGTCAGGTCGAGGAGCCGCTGCTGGCCGACGGCGGTGAACCGGTTCGGGTCGCGCTGGATGCCGCCGTCCGCCATCTGGGCGACCTTGGCCTCGGCGTCGGCCCAGGCCTGTTCGGCGGTGTCGCGTACCAGGGTGGTGACCCGCAGCCCGAACTGCAGCGGAGGGTGCTCGCGTCCGAGCTGCTCGCTGAGCTTCCTGAGCCGGTCGATCCGCTGGGCGACGTCGTCCAGCGGCTCGCCCCAGAAGAGCTGGACGTCGGCCTCGGCGGCGGCCACCTTCTCGGCGGCTTCGGAGGCGCCGCCGAAGTAGAGCAGGGGATGCTCGCGTCCGCCGCGAACGGCCGGGGGCGGCGCGACGGTGGAGTGGGTGACGCTGAAGTGCTCGCCGTGGTAGGTGACGTTCTCCTGGGTCCACAGCCTGCGGACGATCTGGATGAACTCCCTGGTACGGGCGTAGCGGTGGGCCTGGTCGCCTTCGCTGTCGCCGTAGGCCGCCAGGTTGTCCTTGCCCGACACGATGTTGATCAGCACCCGTCCGCCGGTGAGGTGGTCCAGGGTCGCGGCGGCGGAGGCGAACTTGGCCGGATGCCAGTAGCCGGGCCGGACCGCGATCAGCGGCTGGAACGTCGTCGTCCGCGCGGCCAGTGCGGTGGCGAGTGTGAAGGTGTCGGGCCGTCCCCAGCCGGTGCCGATGAGCGCTCCGCTCCATCCGTGTTCCTCGAGGGCCTTGGCGTGGGTGGTGAGGGTTTCCAGGCTGTTGTGATCCTCGACGACGTCGTCGCCGCGGTGTCCGGGCTGCGCCTGGTTCGGGATGTACCAGAGGAGCTGGGGGCTCATCAGCGGGCCTTCCTGTAAAACCTATTCTTCATGTAGGTAAAGTATAAATTCCTCTCGCCGGGACGCAAGGAGCGCCGACGCCCGGCCGGGTGCGCATGACGTCGGGATCGGTGTGGGCGCGCGGCCGGGCGGGGGATGCCCGGCCGCTGAGGCGGCAGCGCGCTGTCGCGGGTTCAGCAGTAACGGGCGGGCGCGATGCGATCCATCACGCCGCCGAACCGGCCACGGTAGTTGGAGCTGTAATCGCCCTTGGACGCCAGGCGCTTGGCGCGCCACTTCCACTCGGAGTCGGCGGTGTCGACGAAGCAGGCCCCGCTCGTGGCCACGAACGACCCGACCTTGTCGGCGTGGGTGCCGCCGATGAACTTGTTGCCGTTGGCCTCCCACCACGTGAAGACGGCGCCGGTGTAGTTCGCGCCGGTCCACAGGCACACGTGGGCGTGGCACGCGGGAGCGGCGGCTTGGGCCGGTGCGGCCGGCAACGCGACCACACCGGCCGCGAGCACCGGTGCTACCAGCAGGTTGAGGGACCTCATGGAACTCCTTTCGCTGACGGCTTGGGACACTCGCATGGTATACGCGATGTAATCGCATGCCTACAAGGAGTTAGACTCTTCTTGCTCCGCGGCGGGCCGCTCGCGCATACGCGCCGGCTGCGGCCGGACCTTCGTGAAAGGGGCGACCGGGGCTCAGGTACCGGTCGCGCCCTGGGCGACGTCCCGGGCGCGAGCGGACGCGTTTCGGGCGGCCAACTCGTCGTAGCGTTCGAGCTGCCGGCTGACGGGCATGTCGAAGCGAGCGTCGCGCCAGGTCGGGACATGCTCAGGCGTGGTCATGGCGGCTTCTCCAGGGAGGGGACGATTCACCACTCTAACGATCATTCCCACTCCTGAGGACGGAGGCGGCCCGGCGGCTTTTTGTCGGCGGTGATCTTTACTGTGTGCGCCATGACGACTGCCGTAGCGGCGCACAGCCGCGCCTGCCTGTTCACCCCCCGCCCACGCGTCCACCGGCACGACGCCATCGCGGAGGCGGGCGCATGAGCGGATGGGACAGCGTGGGGGAGGCAGTCGGCGCGGGTGACGCCGCGCGGATGGCCGAGGAGGTGTTACGGCTGGACACGGCCGAGCGCCGGGAGGTGGCCAGCCTGCTGCCCCGCCACATCGGCCCGGCCAGGCAGGCCGCGCACGCGCGCTTCGACCGCCTGCAGGAGCAGGCTGCGGCGGAGACCGAGCGGGTCAGGACGGAAATCGTCGCAGCAAGGGTGGCAGGCGGCCTCTCCGAACAGGAGGCGAACCACGCGTGGTGGAGGTGGGGCACGCCCGGCCTCCCCTCTGTCGACTGGCGAATGCGCGAGAACTGGATCGCGCCGATGCGAGTCGCGGGTGCGGGCACGCTGGGCGGCGCGGCGGCCGTGGCCGCCTGGATCTTCCGTCGCGACTTCTCCGGCTGGGACCAGAGCCTTCCCCTTGAGCCGCTGCTGCGGGTCATCACCGCGCGCCCGGCCCCATGGCAGGCCGACCTTGCCGTACGCCTGGCCGCACGTCTGCGCGGCACCCGGCAGCAGCAGGAGGACGGCACCGTGGAGCTGACACTGGAGTTGCTGCGCCGCACCGGCGCCCAGCCCCCCGACCATGAGCCGCTCGTGGCGGCCTGGGCGTCCACCCCGCCAGACCTCGAGAACGACCCGCTGGCGCAGCACCTGATCCCGAGGCTCTTCGAGGCCGAAGGCGTGGGCCGGGCGCTACGCGACGACCGGGGCGAGGAGCGAGAGGGCCGGCGGTCGTGGCTGCGCGCTCTGCGCGAGCTGGCCGACGCGGGACGGATCGAGCGGGAGATGCTGGTGGACGGCTGCCTGCGCCGGTTCCTGCGCGGCGGCACCGCCACCGACCTGCGGTTCTTCGTCCGCCTGCACGACCTGCTCGACCCTGTGCGCAGCCCTGAACGCACCCGCGATTACCTGAGGCTGCTGCCCGCCGCTCCTGGACCGGTCGCCGAGCTGGCCCTGCGCCGGCTGCGCGGCCCCGGCGCCTCCGGGGTCGCGCTGAGCGGCGAGGAGGTCAAGGAGGCGGTGGAGGCGCTGCTGTTCCGCTCCGAGAGCAAGCTCGTTCGTGCCGGCCTCACCCTGCTCCAGCAGGCCGCCCGCGAGGCCGGCGACGATCTCGACCCGCTGGCGCCGGCGCTCGCCTCGGCGTTCCTGTGCGAGTCCTACGAGGTCAAGGAGCGGTCGGTCCGCCTGGCCGTCAAGTACGCGGGACGGCTCACGCCCGTCGGCGCCGAGACGGTGGGAGAGGCGGCGGGCCTCCTGCCCCCGGAGCTGGCGGCCCTCCTGGCTCAGGCGTACGGCGCGGCGGACACCGTGGCCGAGCCGGCCGACGATTTCGAGGCCGTCGAGCTACCGGCGTTCGAGGCGCCCGGCCGTAGCCCGTTCCCCGAGGCATTGGAGAACCTCGCCGGCACCTTCGACCAGCTGTACGAGGAGTGCTCCTTCGACCGCTGGCTCGACGGTTTCGTCCGCTACCCGCAGGCCAGGAAGGCCCCGATCCATCCGACGGATCTGTACGCCTACCGCGAGTGGCACAATCTCGCACACTGGACCGAGGCGCTGCTGCGCGAGGCCGCCGACCCGGGCAGGGAGCCGTCCGTCGCCCACCATGAGGCCCCGGCCGGGCAACGTCCCGGCCTGCTGATGCGCGTACGAGAAGGTCTCACGGAGAGCCTGGCCGGGCTGGGCCTGACCCTCACCGACGCCGAGCACGGTCCGCCGCGGGAAGGGGCGCGACTGTTCCTGACGCACGAGCCGAGCCCTCAGGAGGGCGGGCCGCACGAGCGGCTGCCCGCCCGGTCGCGGGTCGCGCCGTTGCACTGGCTCATGCTCCTGCGCTGCGCCGAGATCCACGCCGCGCTGAAGGAGGGGACGCTGCCTGCCTACCTCCTGGCCACCCCGACCCACATCTCCGGCCACATCGACCCCGCCGAACTGGTCGCCCGGATCGAGGGTTACGAGCGAGCAGGCGTCCGGCCCCTGCCCGCCGACCTGGCGCAGGCCCTGCTGCGCCTGCCGCGCGAGGTGGACTCCGACGTGGTGGCGCGCGCCGCCCGGCTGGCCTCCACCTGCGAGGCGGGCGTGGCGTTGAAGGGCTGGCTGCGGCGGCGGCCCGAGCCCGAGACCCACGTGGAATGGCCGCGGGCCGACACCCCTTCCGGGGCTCGCGCCGGACGGCCGGTGCTCTGGCCGCGCCCGCGCGTCCGGCTGGAACCGATGGGCATCCCGGTGCTGGACACGCTGATGGCCGACCTGTCCCGCGTGGACATCCGTGGCTTCGGAGGCTACTGGCCGGCGTGGCGGCTGATGCTGCCCTCCGACCGGGAAGTGGTGGCCATGCTGTTTCTTGCTGAGCTGTTCCCGGGCAGAAACCTTGGCCACCTTGAGCAGTACGTGGCTCCGCTCTGCCATCAGGACGGCCCCGTGGGCGAGGGGATGGCGCTGCTGCTCGGCATGCTGGCGTCCGTGCGCGACTGGAATGAGGAACGCTGCAGGGAGCTGCTGTTGCGGGCGGCCGCCACCGGATGTCTGCCCGCCGGGGAGTGCGGCCGGCAGCTGGGCCTGTGCCTGCGCACGGTCGGGATCACCATGAGCCAGGTGAGCTCGGCGCTGGAGTACTGCGCGCGCAGGGGCGCGCACCGGGAGGTGTGGGAGATCATGAGCGGTCTGCTGCCGGTGTTCCTGCCGGAGCCGGGAGAGCGCGCCACCAGCGCGCACACGCGGGCGCTGGAGTTCGCCGCCGAGGCCGCGCGCTGGGCCGGTGCGCGCGGCACGATCCCGCAGGTCGCGGGGATCGCCGCGCGCAAGGGGTCGAGCGGGCTCATCCGCGCGGCCCGCCGCCTGCACGAACATCTCGACCGGGCGTGAGCGGGCCCCGTGCTCGGAAATCGGCGTCAGCGTCGGCGCCGAAGCCGTTCCCGCAGGCGGCTCACGGCCTGCCGACAGGAACGTCTGGCGGTGAAGCCGGCAGCGTCGAGCACGGCGTCAAGCAGGGTGAGCAGCATGGCCGCGCCTCCCACGAGCCCAGCGGCCAGGAAACCCTCGGCGGGGGCGCCGGCCTTGGCCGGGCGGGGGGAGATTCGCCCGGTCGGATCCCAGCTGACCGCGATGACGGCGCCCGCCTTCGCCACGGAGGTGTCGGTCGTCATCGAGTCAGGACGGGCCTGCGGGCAGGCCAGCCGGTACTCGTAGGAGGTCTCGGTGCGCGTGGAGGTCCACGTACTGCCCGGGTCGCCGGGCGAGGTCCCGGGCAGATGGTGGGTTTCGGTGACGGTTCGTTGCCGCGGGATCTCCTGCCGCACCAGGCAGTCGCTCACCTTGCCGTGCTCGGCCAGCGCCTGCTCCGCCACGGCCTCGTGGGCCATGTTGAGGCAGAAGACCAGCGCCACGGCCAGCGCCAGGCTCAGCAACGCCCTGGTGCAGCTGAAGAACGCCACGGCGATCAGCGCCAGCGTCACGACGCAGCCGATGATCCACAGCACCACGCTGACCCAGCCCTTGGGACCGTAGGCGTTGAGGTAGGCCCACCCGAAGGCCGCCGCGATGGCCAGCACGACCGGCCCCAGGCGCCACAGGACGCTTTTCAAGCCCACGGAGCGTGTCACTCTGCGGTCGTTTCCCGTCACGCTCGCAACGTAAACCCATTCCGCCGGAGCGGTTGAGGCCCTTTGATCGGGGTACTGGCGTTACCTCCTTCACACCCGTCACCTTGCATACCCTGGGGTTATGGGCAAGATTGACCACCGCGCCGAGGTCCGCGAATTCCTCAGCTCGCGGCGGGCACGCATCACCCCTGAGCAGGCCGGGCTACCCGTCTACGGCGGCAACCGCCGCGTTCAGGGGCTGCGGAGGGAGGAGGTCGCGATGCTCGCGGGCGTCTCCATCGACTACTACGTCCGCATGGAGCGGGGGAACCTCTCCGGCGCCTCCGACAGCGTGCTGGACGCCCTGGCCCGCGCCCTGCGGCTGGACGAGGCCGAGCGTGATCACCTGTTCTCCCTGGCCAGGACCGCCGGCCAGGGCCCTCGCCGGCGCCGTACGCCTGCGACCAGCGTGCGGCCCGCGATCCAGCAGGTGCTCGACGCCATCACCGACGCGCCGGCCTGGGTGCGCAACGCCCGCCACGACATCGTGGCGATGAACCGCCTCGCCCGCGCCCTCTACGCCCCGGTGCTCGCCGACCCCCGCCGCCCGGCGAACACCACCCGGTTCCTCTATCTCGACCCGGCCGCGCGCGAGTTCTTCGTCGACTGGGACCGGATCGCCAACGACGCCGCCGCCATGCTCCGGCTCGAAGCGGGCCACAACCCGCACGACCGGGCGCTGATCGAGCTGGTCGGCGAGCTCTCGACGCAGAGCGAGATCTTCCGGCAGCGCTGGGCCTCCCACGACGTGCAGTTCCACCGCAGCGGCCAGAAAAGGCTGCGCCACCCGGTCGTCGGCCAGCTCGACCTGAACTTCGAGTCTATGGAACTGCCCTCCGAGCCCGGCCTGACCCTCAACGTCTACACCGCCGCCCCCGGCAGCCCCACAGCCGACGGGCTGAAGATGCTCGCGAGCTGGGCGGCCACCCAGGACCTCGCCGAGGCGCAGGCGAACCCGGACCAGACCTGACCCCCGCAGGGGGGTTCTGCCATTACCTGTAACAGCAGGCCCTGCCATGCCTCCGAGCAGGCGTATTGGATGGAAGGCGCCCACGGTGACGTGGTGACCACGCCCTTCCTACGGGTGCCTGGACCGGGTCTGCCGGTCGAGGACGAACACGAGATACGGAAATATTCTGATGCGAGCTACTTTTATGTACGGTGCCGGTGATGTGCGTGTGGAGAACGCGCCCGACCCGGTCATCCAGCAGCCCACCGACGCGATCGTGCGCATCGTGCGCTCGTGCATCTGCGGCAGCGACCTGCACCCGTACCACTCCCTGCCGGCTTCGGAGCAGGGCACCCCGATGGGGCACGAGTTCCTCGGCGTGATCGAGGACCTCGGCTCGCAGGTGTCAGGGCTCAGGCGCGGTGACCTGGTGGTGGCCCCGTTCGCCTACTCGGACAACACGTGCGTCTTCTGCCGCGAGGGCCTGCACACCTCCTGCCTCAACGGCGGCTTCTGGGCCGCGGGCGGCGTCGGCGGCGGCCAGGCCGAGGCGATCCGCGTGCCGCAGGCACGGGGCACGCTGGTCAAGCTGCCCGTCGGCGAGGACTCGGAGCTGCTGCCGTCGCTGCTGACCCTGGCCGACGTCTACGGCACCGGCTACCACGCCGCCAAGCAGGCCGAGGTCAACCCGCGCACCACGGTTGCGGTCATCGGCGACGGCGCCGTCGGGCTGATGGCGGTGCTGTCGGCCAGGCGGCTCGGAGCCGAGCGGATCATCCTGATGGGCCGCCACGACGACCGCACCAAGCTCGGCATCGACTTCGGCGCCACCGACGTCGTACCCGAGCGCGGTGCCGAGGGCGTCGAGCGGGTGCGCGAGCTGACCGGCGGCCAGGGCGTCCACGCGGTGCTGGAGGCCGTCGGCTACCGAGAGGCCTACGAGACGGCGTTCGGCGTCGTCCGTCCCGGCGGGGTGATCAGCCGGGTCGGCGTGCCGCAGTACGAGGACGCCCCGATCGGGTTCGCCAGCCTGTTCGGCCCCAACATCACGCTCACCGGCGGCCCCGCCCCGGCGCGCGCCTACATCGAGGAACTGCTGCCCGACGTGCTGGAGGGCCGGGTCGAGCCGGGCCGGGTGTTCGACCGGACGATCGGCCTGGAGCAGGTGCCCGACGGCTACCGCGCGATGAACGACCGCACCGCGCTGAAAGTGCTCATCCAGCCCTGACCCCGAGAGGTAACCATGAAGCACACCACCCTGAGAGACCTGGACGTCTCCCGCATCGGCCTCGGCACGATGGGCATGTCCTTCGGCTACACCGGCGCGGGCAGCGACGACGCCGAATCCATCCGCACCATCCACCGGGCGCTGGAGCTGGGCGTCACCTTCCTCGACACCGCCGAGATCTACGGCCCGTACGCCAACGAGGAACTCCTGTCCCGCGCCCTGAAGGGCCGCCGCGACCAGGTCGTGCTGGCCACCAAGTTCGGCATGATCTCGCACACCGGCGGCGGCCCAGGACAGCTCGACAGCAGCCCGGCCAACATCCGCAGCGCCGTCGAGGGCTCGCTCAAACGCCTCGGCACCGACCACATCGACCTGTACTACCAGCATCGCGTCGACCCGAACACCCCCATCGAGGACACCGTCGCCACCTTGGCCGAGCTGGTGGCCGAGGGCAAGGTCCGCCACATCGGCCTGTCGGAGGCCGGGCCGGAGACGATCCGCCGCGCCCATGCCGTCCACCCGGTCACCGCGGTGCAGTCGGAGTACTCGCTGTGGACCCGGGAGGTGGAGGAGCGGGTGCTTCCCGTGCTGCGCGAGCTGGGCATCGGCTTCGTCCCCTACTCGCCGCTGGGCCACGGCTTCCTGACCGGCTCGATCCGCTCGCCCGAGCAGTTCGACGCCACCGACTGGCGCAGGACCAACCCGCGTTTCATGGGCGAGAACTTCCGGCGCAACCTGGCCCTCGCCGACGAGGTACGGGCCATCGCCGCAGCGGCGGGGCTCACCCTGCCACAGGTCGCCCTGGCCTGGCTGCTGGCCAAGGGCGAGCACATCGTCCCGATCCCCGGCACCAAGCGGGTCGCCCGCGTGGAGGAGAACACCGCCGCCGACGGCGTCGAGCTGACCGCCGAGCAGATCGCCAAGCTCGACAACCTGCCCCCGGCCGCCGGTGACGACCACAACGAGGAGCAGATGCGGCTGATCGAACGCTGACCGGCCCCATCCCCGACAAGGACATCCAGGTCTATGACGACGCCTGACCGCGGCACGATGGGGCGCCGCTCGCTACTTCGCCGCGCGTTCATGACAGGAGCGGCGATGATCGCGAGCGGTTGTTCCGCTTCCCCGCCACGCCGGCCCGCGCCCTCGGTCCTGCTGGCCTACTTCTCCAGGCCAGGAGAGAACTACCACTACGGCGGCCGTCGCCGGCTCGCGGTCGGCAACACCGAGGTTCTCGGTCAGATGATCGCCAGGCGCATCAGGTGCGAGGTGCACCGCATCCAACCCGCCGACCCCTACCCCGACGACTACGAGGCGACCGTCCAGCGCAACGTCCGCGAACAGGACGCGGGCGCGCGTCCGGCCATCGCCGGCCCCCTGCCCGCGATCCAGCGCTACGACACGGTGCTGCTGGGCAGCCCCATCTGGAACGTCAGGGCGCCCATGATCATGTCAACCTTCACCGAGGGCCTCGACTTCAGCGGCAAGACCGTCTTCCCGCTCACGACGTACGCCATGAGCGGCCTGGGCACCACCGAACGCGACTACGCCGCCTCCTGCCCCGGCGCGACCCTCGGGGAGGGGCTCGCGGTGCGCGGCGAGGAGGTCGCCGACGCGGACGCCGAGGTCGAATCGTGGCTGCGGCGCGTCGGCCTGCTCACCTCGTGACGAAGGACGGGAGCGCGCCCGCCACGGCACCGGTCAGTGGGCGGCGTCCAGGCGGGCGCGTTGGTCCTCGCTCAGCTCCAGGTCCACGGCGGCCAGGTTCTCCTCCAGCTGCGCCACGTCGGGTGTGAACGGATCATGACGCTTCGTGACGATCGTGCATCATCCGATGACGAACATCCGCAACTCGGAATGGACATGGAATGTCAAAGTCTAAGATTTCATGACTCGTCCATGCCTGATACAGGGTTTTCGACGTTTTCCGGTTTACGATCCCCCGCATGCGTGTTATGTCCCGGGTTTCGGCGATCCTTGGCGCGGCCATCATGGCCGGCTCGATCGTCGCCCTATCCTCACCCTCCGTGGCCGCGACGCCCGGAAACGTGGTCATCAGCCAGGTCTACGGCGGAGGCGGCAACTCCGGCGCTCCCTTCACCAACGATTACGTAGAGTTGTTCAACCGCAGCGGCGCTCCCGTGGCGCTGGACGGCTGGTCCGTGCAGTACACCAGTGCCGCCGGCACCGGGAACTTCGCCTCCAACAAGGCCGACCTCTCCGGCACCCTGGAACCGGGTCAGTACCACCTCCTCCAGCTCGCCGCCGGCACCAATCCCAGCGGTGCGCTGCCCCAGCCCGACAACGTCGGCTCGATCAACATGAGCGGCACCGCGGGCAAGGTGGCGCTGGTCAGCTCGGCCGAGGGCCTGGCCTGCAACGGCTCCTCCACTCCCTGCTCCGACACCCAGCTCGCCCAGCTCGCCGACCTGGTCGGCTACGGTGGCGCGAACTTCTTCGAGGGCTCCGCCGCCCCCGCGCTCACCAACGCCACGGGCGGGTTCCGCAAGAGCGGCGGCTGCGCCGACACCGACGACAACGGCGCCGACTTCGAGACCGCGGCCCCGGCGCCGCGCAACAGCGCCACCACCCCGGCTCCCTGCGGCGGTGGCGACCCGTCCCCGACGCCCACGCCGACCCCGACCCCCACTCCCACCCCGACTCCCACGGCCCCCGCTGAAGGCTGTGACACCGCGCCCACGCACCAGATCTCCCAGGTGCAGGGCAGCGGCGAGACCAGCCCGGTCGCCGGCCAGAACGTCCGGGTCGAGGGCGTCGTCACCGGCTCCTTCCAGGGCTCCGGCAAGCTCGGCGGCTTCTACCTCCAGGCCACCCGGCCCGACGCCGACCCGGCGACCTCCGAGGGCCTGTTCGTGTTCTCCTCCTCGCAGGTCAAGACCGGCGACCGCGTGCTCGTCTCCGGCAAGGTGATCGAGTACAACGGCCTCACCGAGATCTCCCCGGCCACCGCCGTGAACGTCTGCGGCACCGGCGTGATCAAGCCGACCAAGGTGGACCTGCCGCTCAAGAAGGGCGTCACCTTCGAACGCTACGAGGGCATGCTCGTCACCTTCGGCGACGACCTCGCCGTCTCCGAGACCTACAACCTGGCCAGGTACGGCGAGATCACCCTCTCCGAGGGCAGCCGGCTGTGGCAGCCGACGGACCGCGCGGGCGTGGACACAGACAAGGACGCGCGGCGGACGATTCTGCTCGATGACGGCTCGACCGTCCAGAACCCGCCCACGCTGCCGTACACCACCAAGGGGTCGAACACCGTCCGCATCGGTGACGAGGTGCGTGGCCTGACCGGCGTCCTCACCTACGGCTTCGACCTCTACCGCATCCAGCCGACCGAGCCCGTGGTCTTCCGAGCGGAAAACCCCCGCCCCGCCCAGCCGGCGAAGGTCGGCGGCGACGTCCGGGTGGCCAGCCTCAACACCCTCAACTGGTTCACCACGCTCGGCTCCCGCGGCGCCACCAACGCCGCCGAGCGGGACCGCCAGCTCGCCAAGCTGGTCGCCAACATCACCACGCTCAACCCGGCCGTCGCCGGGCTGATGGAGGTCGAGCGCAACAACGACGCGGCGCTGAACACGCTGGTGGACGCGCTGAACGCCAAGGCCGGCGCCGGCACGTACAAGGCGGTGACGCACCCCGGCCCTGGCACCGACGCCATCCAGACCGCGCTGATCTACCAGCCGGGCAAGGTCACCCCGATCGGCCAGGCGCGGTCGTCGTCCGACCCGATCTTCAGCCGGCCGCCGCTGGTGCAGACCTTCGGCAGCGCCAAGGACAAGGGGAAGACGTTCACGGTGGTGGTGAACCACTTCAAGTCCAAGGGCTGCACCGACGCGGACGGCCCGGCCACCGGCCCCGACGCCGACCAGGGCGACGGGCAGAGCTGCTACAACGCCAAGCGGGTCAAGCAGGCCAACGCCGTGCTGGCGCTGATCGACAGCCTCCAGTTGAAGAACGTGCTGGTTCTCGGCGACATCAACGCCTACGGCGAGGAGGACCCGATCCGCACCTTCGAGAACGGCGGGCTGACCAGCCTGAGCAAGGAGTACGTCAAGAAGGACGACCGCTACAGCTACGTCTTCGGCGGGCTGTCCGGTGAGCTCGACCACGTCATGGCCGACAAGAGCGCGCGCAAGCTGGTGACCGGCGCCACGATCTGGCACGTCAACGCCGACGAGGGCCGGTTCATGGACTACAACACCGAGTTCAACCCGCCCTCCCTGTACGCGCCCGACCCCTTCCGCTCCTCCGACCACGACCCGCTGCTGGTGGGTCTGCGACTCTGAGAACGCGTGCCGGCCGGGGCGGAGCACCTGTCCGCCCCGGCCGGCGACCGTCCTGCCGCCGGTGTTCACGTGGCCGTCACCCGGAGGCCGCTGTGATCGTCGCCTGCCCTCTCTTACGGTGACTGCGGCCGTCACGGCGACGGTCGTCGAAGGCAGGGATGGTCTATGTCGGTTTCTCGGCGCACCATGTTGGGCGGCCTCGCGGCGGCAGGAGTCGGCGGCCTGGCGCCCGCCGCACGGGCGGACGGCCACGGCGGGCCGCGCCGCGCCAAGCACGTCATCGTGGTCGACTGGGACGGCTTCGACCCCGGCTACCTGGGCCGCGTGGCGACCCCGAACCTCGACCGGCTGGCCGCCCGGGGCACCCTCGCGATCGCGGAAGGGACCTTCCACACCGTCTCCAACCCCTGCCGCGCGTCCATGAGCACGGGCGCCTATCCGGAGGCGCACGGCAACGTCGCGTACGTGTACGACCCGGTCAGCGGCAGGGCCCAGGGGCAGAGCCGGTTCCTGGCGGCCGAGACCATCGCCGAGTCATTGGCGGCCGAGGGGCGGACCGTCGCCTCCGTGCAGTGGTACATGGTCCAGGACCACGGCGTGCGCTACGGCGACCCGGAGCACCTGTACGTCCAGCCGGGCGGCGGATTCGGGCAGCGGGTCGACGTGGCGATCGACATCCTCAACCTGCGCCCGGTGGATTCCAACGGACAGTCGGTGACCGCTGCGAAAATTCCCGACCTGCTCGCCGTCTACAGCTCCGACCTCGACGGGCTGGGCCACGAGGAGGGACCGGACAGCCCGGGCATCGCCCCGTTGCTCGCCGAGCACGACCGTCAGCTGGGCAGGCTGGTGCAGGCCACAAAGGACGTCGGGATCCACGCAGACACGGCGTTCCTGCTCACCGGAGATCACGGCATGACGGCCTGGAACCGCACCCTGATCCCGCAGGTCGTCGGGGCCGTCGAAGCTCTCGGCCACACCGTCGAGGTCGTCCCCTCGGGCAGCGCCCCCGCTCCCGGCGTCGAGGTCGTCATCGTGCCCAACGCGGTGCGGGTGGGCGACATCACCTTGCGCGGCGGCGCGTCAGAACCGCGCGCCCGGGACCGGATCAAGGCGGCGCTCCGCAAGCTTCCACAGATCAGCCGGGTGCTCGACGACCGCGCGCTGCGCTCCCTGCACGCCGGGGACAAGCTCGGTGACCTGGTGGCCGAGGCGAGGCCGCCGTGGGGATTCGCTCTCGCCGAGCCGCCTGCCGGGCAGTGGCGGGGGTCCCACGGCAGCCTGGGCGAGATCAAGGTTCCCCTGCTGCTGTCCGGCGCGGGCATCCGCCCTGGCATCCGCCCGCACCGTCCACGCCTGATCGACGTCGCCCCGACCATCGCGGCCCTCCTCGGAACCCGTCCCCCCGCACAGGCCCAAGGCCGGGACCTGACCGCCCTGCCATAGCGGCGGCCGGCCCTTGTTCCCCTTGACGCTCAACGGCCAGGTGCCGGTCAGCGGGTGACGGCGCAGGTGTCTCTGTTGAGGGTGATCCGGCTCGGCAGGGACGCGTCGCCCGTGTGGTTGGCGAGGTAGCCCATGGTGACGCTCTGCCCAGGGGCGATGGAGCCGTTGTGGGAGGCGTTGACCGCGGTGACCATGTCACCGCTCTGGGTGAGGTCGGTGTTCCAGTCGGAGACGACGCTCTGTCCCCGGGCAAGGGGGAACCTCAGCGTCCAGCCGTTGATGGGGGCGGTGCCGATGTTGGTGACGGTGAGGTCGACGGTCATGCCGCCACCCCAGGTCTGTGTGGTGTAGCCGATCCGGCAGGTCGGCAGCGAGCGTTCGAACGAGACGCGGTGCAGGCCGCCGGGAAGGTCGTTGACGACGTAGAGCTCGCCCGCCGGCGTGGTGCCGAACGCGGTGACCTGCGTGGGCGTCTGGCCGATCTCGGCCTGGGAGTAGCCGCCCGAGCTGTTCTTGCGCAGCGCCCACACGGTGGAGTAGCAGTAGTCGGTGGCGATGTAGGTGTCGCCGACCAGGTCGGCGAACTGCTTGCCGCGGTACACCACTCCGCCGATGACCGCGCAGCCGCCGGTGTGCGGGGAGTAGGTGAAGACGGGCTTGGTGTACTCGGTGCCGGAACGGCACTGGGTCTGGTCGAACACCGCCAGCCCCTCATAGCAGGACCAGCCGAGGTTCGCGCCGGCCTGCCGTCCGGTCGGGATGTGGTTGATCTCCTCCCAGCTGCCCTGGCCGACGTCGGCGATCCACATCGAGCCGTCCGCGGGATCGACGGAGAAGCGCCACGGGTTGCGCCCGCCTAACATCCATATTTCGCCCCGTGCGCCCTTCACGCCGACGAACGGGTTGTCCTTGGGAACGCAGTAGGCCAACTCGCCGCAGTTCCGGCTGACATCGACGCGCAGGATCTTGCCCAACAGGGTGTCCAGGCGCTGCCCGGTGTCGAAGGGGTCCCCGGAGCCGCCGCCGTCGCCGATGCTCATGTAGAGCTTGCCGTCGGTGCCGAAGGTGATCTGACCGCCGTTGTGGTTGCCGAAGTCGGCGTGCGCCTGGGAGAGCAGGGGTTCGAGTTTCGCCTCGTCCAGCCTGTACCGGGCCAGGGTCACCGCGCCGTCCGGCAGCGCGGTGTAGGCCAGGTACAGGTCCTGGCTCTGGGCGAAGTCCGGCGACAGGGCGATGCCGAGCAGCCCGCGCTCGTTCTCGGATTCGTCCACCGACGCCGTGATGTCGATGATCGGGGTCTGTTCGAGGCCGGTGTCCGGGCGGTAGACACGCACGGTCCCGCGCTTCTCGGTGATCAACAGCCTGTTCGTCCCGTCGTCGGGCGCGGCGATGGCGGTGGGGCGGCGTAACCCGAAGGCGACCTGGGTGGTGGTCGCGTTGATCTCCTCCAGCGGCGCCCCCGCCTCGGCGAGCAGCGCGGCCAGGGCGGGTGAGGGTGTCGCCGCGGCGACGGGCAGGGCGCTCACGGGGGCGAGCAGTGGCAGGGACAAGGCGAGCAGCACGGGGGCTGCCCAGCGTTTTCCTGGCATGTCTGGCTCCAGAGGCGGGTTTCGTCGGGTGTCCGACCGGACGGTATCGGCTCGTCCGCCGTCACAACCAGGCCCGCGATCACGACGCCCGCCCTTGTGGCGCTTTCCTGCCCTCTGACCAGGGACGATACGAGAACGCGCCGACGAGGCCCGCCATCGGTCCATGAAACGTACATCCGCCGGGCGGTTCGGCGCCTGCCCCGAGCGGGGTGACGTCGATCGCGTCACCGCCGCCCTGGGGGACCTTCGGGGCGGAGTCGGACGGCTCAGCCCATGAGCAGGTGGCGGGCGAGTTCGAGGTTGTCCGCCTCCTGCTCGGCGCCGCCGCCCTCGTGCCCGTTGTAGGGCCACACGCGCATCTCCCGAGGCCCCGCGTAGTGGTTGTAGGCCGCGAAGATCGTCGACGGCGGGCACACCTGGTCCATCAGGGCGGCGGAGAACCAGGCCGGCGGGGTCGCGCGGGCGGCGAAGTTGACGCCGTCGAAGTAGGACAGCACACCGAACACCTCCTCCACCCGGCGGCGGTGGGTGCGCAGGTACTCCGCGATCTCGGCGCGCGCCCCCACGTTGCTGATCTCCGTCGCCCGGCGGAACATGCACAGTGACGGCACGTCGAGCATCACCGCGCGCAGCGCTTCCGGGACCAGCCCGGCCACGGCCAGCCCGACACCGCCCCCCTGGCTCCCGGCCACCACCATGATCCGCTCCGGGTCGATTCCGGGCAACGCGGCGGCGGCCTCGACGGCGCGCACCGCGTCGGCGTACACCCGGCGGTAGTAGTAGGTGTCCGGGTCGCTCAGGCCCCTGGTGAGGAAGCCGGGCACCTCGGGGGTGTTGCCGCCGGCCGGATCCGGGGTGCGGCCGGGCACGCCGGATCCGCCGCCCTGGCCTCTGGTGTCCATGACCAGCGTCGCGAACCCGGCCGACGGGTAGGCCAGCCACTGGTGCGGCAGGCCGCGGCCCATCGTGTAGCCCAGGTAGCGCACGACGCAGGGCAGCGGGGCGTCCCCGGCGTCGCGCGGCCGGATGAACCAGCCGCCGATGCGGTGCCCGCCGAAGCCGGAGAAGTGGATCTCGGCCACCTCCATGAGGGCCAGCGGCGTGTCCTGGGGAGTCAGGACCGGGTCGAGATCATAGGCCCGAACCTCCCGCAACGTGCGCCGCCAGAACTCCTCGAAGTCCGCAGGCTCCTCGCGCGGGGGTTCGTAGGTCCTCAGCCGCTCTATCGGCAGGTCGAACAGGGCCACTTCGCGGCCTCCTCACTGCGGGTACAGCGCGACAGCTTAGACAGTGCGATGATCACGCGCCGCGCCGGGCCGCCCGGCTGAGGGCAGCAGGCCGTGCGATGATCAGGCGCCGGGCCGTGCGGCCGAGGGCGGCGGCCGTGCCGTGACAGTGCGATGATCAGGTCCCGCGCCGGGGCGTCCAGCCGAGGACGGCGGCTGTGCCGTCGTCGTGGACGCACACGCCCCGCCGGTCGCCCGTGATCGCGAACGCGCGGTAGGCGCCGCGCCGCCGGGCCGCCGCCAGGATCGCGGTCGCGGCGTCGCTCGCCGCCAGGGCGGGAAAGGCCGTTCCTGCGAGATCCAGGCGCACCGGGGGACGCCCGTCCGGCGGGCGCCACAGTGGCCAGTCCTCGTCGGGGGTGGGGTAGGCGAGCCGCAGGGAGGTCACGGTGGTGGCGCCGTCGCGCGCGGCCGTGCGGCACACCTCCTCGGCCAGCCGCTTGGACAGACCGTACGGCTGGCCGGCGTCGGGCAGGTCCACGGCCGGGTCCACCACTCGCTCGCCGAACGCCGCGTACACCGACATCGTGCTGATGTGCACGAACGCCGGCACGTTGTGGTGGCGCGCGGCGAGCAGCGCGGCGTGCACCGACCCGATGTTGACCGCGTACGCCGCGGCGATCCGGCCCGCGTCGCCCGCCTCAGGGCCCCGCGGCACCACGGCGGCGAGATGCACGACCGCCTCGACTCCCGCGCAGGCCCGGTCGAGGGCCGCCGTGTCGGTCGCGTCGCCCTGGACGAACTCGGCGAGCCGTGCCCCCGCGACGGCCGGCCGAGGCGGCGCCCGATCCAGCACACGCACCGCGTGACCCGCCGCGAGCAGGTGCGGTGTCACGGTGTGGCCGACCTGGCCGCCACCGCCGATGAGCAGGACGCGCACGCGGGCCTCACCCTCTTCTCGACTGCCCCGGCCAACCTTATAACGGTCCCGCCCGAAAAGGGAAGATCTCTTGACCGTGCTCCCGCTAATGGCTAGTTTCGGTCTGGGCCGCTATTGGGAGCTCGGGCATCCAGGGCTGATCACGTCCGCTCCTCACCCGGAGGAAGAGCACATGAGACGAACCAGGCTGCGTGCCGCCCTGATCGGGGTGGCGCTCATGACCGGCATCACGCTCGCGCCACCCGGCACGGCGACGGCCGGCACGGTGAAAGCGCCGCCCGCGACCTCCGGCGCCGAGCAGGATCTCGGCCATCCCATCGACTCCCGCGTGTTGTCGCAGGACCAGGCGCAGGGGGTGGACGCCGACGGCAAGCCGCAGGCGTACTGGGTGACCGCGGGCAACGCCGAGATCCCGGCGATGTTCCAGGTCACCGACGTACGATCCGGCACGGTGGTGTTCCGTCAGCGCCTGCCCGCCGGGGTGAACAGCTGGGCGAGCACGTTCTCCGCCTCCGAGGGCGCGGTGTACTTCGGCATGACCGAGGGCCGGCTCTACAAGTGGCGGCCCGGCGACGAGGCGATCACCTCGCTCGGCGTGCCCTTCGCCGGCGAGGGCATCTGGCGGCTGGCCGCCGCGCCCGACGGCACGATCTACGGCGGCACGTACCCGGGCGGCAAACTGATCTCCTACTCTCCGGCGACGGGCGCGTTCACCGACCATGGCCAGGTCGTGCCGGGGGAGACCTACGGGCGTTCGCTCGCGGTCGACGACACCCACGTCTACTTCGGCACCCAGCCGCGCGCCAGGCTGGCCCGCTTCGAACGCGCCACCGGCCGCGTCACCCAGATCCCGCTGCCGGCGGCCTACGGCTCGCACGAGGTCGTCTACGACATGACCCGCGCCCGCGACCTTCTGCTGCTGCGGGTGCAGCCGTCCAACGACCTGCTCGTGTACGACATCGCCGCCGGGGCCTTCGTCGACACGGTTCCGGCGATCAGCGGCCGGGCGATCTCGCCGCCGGACGAAGCGGGCAAGTACGTATATTTCAGGATCCCGGCGGAGGGGGTCGTCCGCTACGACCTCGACACCCGCACCTGGACCAAGACCGGCTGGGCCCCCAACGCCTTCCCCGGCTCCTGGGCATGGGCGGACCTGGGCTCGGCCGACTTCCCCGGCCTGTCGCTGGTCATGACCTACTACTACGGTCGCATCTACGTGTGGAACCCGCAGACGGGCAAGACCCGCTACATCGGCGAACAGGACCTGGAAGGCTCGCCCAACCCGATCCAGGCCGTGGGCGCCGGCCCCGACGGCGCGATCCACGTCGGCGGCTTCCTGTCCCCGCCGGGCATGGCCCGGTTCGACCCGGCCACGGGAGCCACGACCCTGCTCGCCTCGGCGGGCCAGGTCGAGGGCTTCGGCCGGTTCGGCACACACCTGGTCTACGGCCGCTACCCGGACGGGCTGCTGCTGGACTACGACACCGCCTCGCCGTGGGCGTACGGGACGAACCCGGCGCCGCCCGTCACGCTGGGCGCCGAGCAGGACCGGCCGCAGGCCTTCGCCACCCTCGGCGACACCGTCGCGGTGGGCAGCGTGCCCAAGTCGGGCCGCCTCGGCGGCGCGCTCACGCTGTGGCGGCCGGCGTCCGGTGAGATCGACGTGCGCCGTGACGTCGTTCCCGAGCAGAGCGTGGTCTCCCTGGCCGCCCACGACGGCCTGCTGTACGGCGGCACGTCCGTCAACGGCGGCTACGGCATCGACCCCACCGCCACCGAGGCCAAGCTGTTCGTCTTCGACCCTCGGCGCGGCAAGGTGACCTCCTCCGCCGTGCCGGTGCCCGGCGCCGCCTCGGTCAACGCGCTCGCCTCCGACGGCGGGCGGGCCGTCTGGGGGCTCGCCGACGGTGCGCTGTTCCGCTACGACACCGCCGCGCGCAAGGTGACCCGGGTCAAGAAGCTGTTCCCCCGGGAGTCCACGATGTACGGCCACGACCGCGGCATCGTGCTGAGCGGCGGACGCGACCTGTACGCCGCGATGGCCGGGTCGCTGTGGCACGTCGACCGCAACACCTGGCGGGCGACCAGGCTCGCCACCGCAGGCGTTGCCCAACTCGCCGAGGGCGGCGACGGCAACCTCTACTACGCCAAGGGCTCGCGCCTGTACCGCTGGAACTTCGCGGCCAAGAGCTGACCTTCAGGCGCCTTCGACCGGCACCGGGATCCGCGCCTCGACCTTGAACGAGGCGCGGTCGGCGCGGTACACGTCGCGGGCGAACTCGATGCAGCGCCCGCCTTCGGTGTAGGTGCGGCGGGTCAGGAGGATCCCGCTGGAGGCGCTGCGGACCTTTAGCCGGGCGCAGGAGGCGTCGTCGATGACGATGGACTCGATGACGGCGGAGGCGTCGGCCGGCACGACGCCGTAGTGGGTGCGCAGGATGTGCCAGAGCGACCCGGTGAGTGGCCGCTCCAGGAGGCCGGGCGTGCAGGCGGCGGGGAAGTAGGTGGTCTCCAGCGCGATCGGCTCGTCGTCGGCGAAGCGCAGCCGGTGCAGGGCGTGCACGGTCTCCTCGCCGGCCAGGTCGAGCGCCTCACGGGCCGAGGGGGTGGGCGGGCGTTCCTCGGCCCAGATGAGCTGGGCCGACGGGTGCCGCCCCGCCAGGATGATCTCGTCGGAGAAGCTGCCGATGTGGAAGGGCACCCGGGGTTCGGCCACGAACGTCCCGCGCGGCGGCCGCCGGTAGACGTACCCCTCCTTCTCCAGCAGCGCCAGGGCTTGGCGCGCGGTCATCCGGCTGACGCCGTAGCTCTGGCTGAGCTCCCGTTCCGACGGCATGAGCGTGTGCGGGCCGAGCTTCTCACCGGTGATGCGGTCGCGCAGCTCCGCGGCGATCGTCACGTAACGCGGTGATGTCACGGTCTTGTGAACTCTCGTCCCCATGGTTGACACCTTAGCCCGTCTGGACGATACCTTTCGGTCCACACCACATGGTATATACCAAGAGGGAGGTTGCGATGAGAGAACACACAGAGCGCGCGGGCTCGACCGACAGCGACGGGCTGGCCCGGTTCGGCTACGAACAGTCCTTCGAACGGCGGACCGGCAGGTTCGCCTCGTTCGCCGTGGCCTTCGCGTTCGTCTCGATCGCGACCGGCATCTTCACCACCTACGGGTCGGTGCTGAACTCCTCAGGGCCGCTCGGCATCTGGACCTGGCCGATCGCGGTCGTCGGCCAGCTCGCGGTCGCGTTCGTCATCGGCTCGCTGGCCTCCCGGATCCCCGTGACCGGCTACGCCTACCAGTGGACCTCCCGCCTGGCCAACCCGGTGCTCGGCTGGATCATCGGCTGGATCTCGTTCATGTTCCTGGCCGTCGTCGTCGTGGCCGTGGACTACACCGTGGCCTCGACCGTCCTGCCCGTCCTGCTCGACTACACGGCGAGCGGCGGCATCACCTGGGCCGTCACCGCGGTGATCCTGCTCGGGCAGGCCGCGCTCGTCGGCGGCTCGACGCGGTGGTCGGAGAAGGTCAACAACGCCGCCGTGTCGGCCGAACTCGTCGGCATGGTGCTGCTGACCGTCCTGCTGCTCGTCGTGGCCGCGGTCCGCAACGACATGGACTTCGCCAACCTGTGGAGCCGCGGCGCCGTGCCCGCGGAGGGGTACTGGGGCTTCGGCGACCTGACCTCGGCCGGGCCGTGGGTGCTGGGCTTCCTGCTCGGCGCGTTCACCATCGTCGGGTTCGAGTCGGCGGCCAACCTCGCCGAGGAGACCAACGACCCGGAACGGGTGGTGCCACGGGCCATGTGGCAGGCCGTCCTGGCCTCCGGCGTCCTGGGAATGCTGTTCCTGGTCGCGGTGACGCTCGCGGCCGGTGACCCGGTGGCGCTCGCCGCGTCCGGCACCCCGATCGCCGACGTCATCAAGCACACCCTCGGCCCGATCGTCGCCACGCTCCTGCTGCTGCTGGTCGTGCTGGCGATCTTCGCCTGCGGCCTGGTCATCATGATGACGGGCACCCGCCTCACCTGGGCGATGTCCCGCGACGAGCGCTTCCCCGGCTGGCGTCAGTGGAAGCGGGTCTCGCCCCGTTTCGGCACCCCGCTGCGGGCGACGCTGTTCTACGTGGCGCTCGCCGAGGTGATCCTGGGCCTGTTCTCGGCCTTCTCGCAGGACGCCCTGTTCACCCTGTTCGGCGCGGCCACCCTGCTGCCGGCCGTCATCTACGCCGCGACCGTCGCGCTCTACCTCGCCAAGCGGCGCTCGCTGCCGGCGGGCGGCAAGTTCGACCTGGGCCGGTGGGAGAAACCCGTCCTGGCCGTGTCGGTCGTCTGGCTGGTGTTCGAGTTGTCCCTCTTCCGCGACGCCTCCTTCCGCGACGCCTGGCTCTACGTTCTGGTGATGGTCGTGATCGGCGCGGCGTACCTCGTGACGCTGCTGGCGACCCGCGGCCGCAGGGCACTGGACATGCCCGACATGCACTCGATCGACGCCACTTTCGCGCGCAAGGAGCAGAGCTGACGATGCACATCCTCGCGATCGACCAGGGCACGTCCGGGACCAAGGCCATCGTCGTGGACGCCGCCGGGGCCGTCCTGGCGATCGCCGAGGAGACCCTGCGCCCGCACTACCTGGAAGGCGGCGGAGTCGAACAGGACCCTCGGGCCCTGCTCGACTCCGTCCTGACCGCCGGACGGCGCGCCGCCGCCGAGGCGGGCGTGCCCCTGGACGCCGTCGCCCTGGCCAACCAGGGCGAGACCGTCCTGGCCTGGGACCCCGCGACCGGCACGCCGCTCACCCCCGCCATCGTCTGGCAGGACCGCAGGGCCGAGCGGGTGTGCGCGGCGCGGGCCGCGCACACCGACCGGCTCGCCACGCTCACCGGCCTGGTGCTCGACCCCTACTTCTCGGCGCCGAAGATGCGCTGGATCAGGGAAGAGCTCACCACCGACGGCGTCGTGACGACCACCGACACCTGGCTGATCCACCACCTGTGCGGCGCTTTCGTCACCGACGCCTCCACCGCGGGCCGCTCCCTGCTGCTCGGCCTGGAGGACACCCACTGGAACGGCGAGCTGCTCGAGGTGTTCGGGCTCGGCGCGGAACGCCTCCCCGAGATCGTCGCCAGCGACGCCGTCGTCGGCACGACCACCGCGTTCGGGCCGGAACTCCCGGTGACCGGGCTGATCGTCGACCAGCAGGCCGCGCTGCTGGCCGAGGCGTGCCTGGAGGCGGGCACCGCCAAATGCACCTACGGCACGGGCGCGTTCCTGCTCGCCCAGCTCGGGACGTCCGCGGCCCGCTCGGCGTCGGGCCTGGCGACCTCGATCGCCTGGCGGCTGCGCGGCGAAACCCGCTACTGCGTGGACGGCCAGGTCTACACCGCTGCCTCGGCCGTGCGCTGGCTCGCCGACCTCGGCCTCATCTCCGGCGCCGACCAGCTCGACACGGTCGCGGCTGCCTCCAGCGAAAACGTGCTGTGCGTGCCCGCGCTCGCCGGCCTGGCCGCGCCGTGGTGGGACTCCGCCGCCACCGCCTCCTTCACCGGCATGACGCTCAGCACCGGCAGGGGCCACCTCGTCCGGGCGCTCCTGGAAGGGATCGCCGCCCAGGTCGCCGAGCTGACCGCGCTGGTCGGCGCGGACCTGCGCGCGCCGCTGTCCCGGCTGCGCGTCGACGGCGGCCTGACCCGCTCACGCGTCCTCATGCAGGCGCAGGCCGACCTCGCCCAGATCCCCGTGGAGGTCTACCCGTCACCGCACGCGACCCCGCTCGGCGCCGCAGCCTGCGCCCTGACAGCACTCGACCCGTCCCTGGACCTGGCCGAGACGGTCGGCGGCTGGCAGCCGTCGGCCACCTACGAACCCGCCTGGCCCGCCGACCGGGCCGCCGACCACCTGGAGCGGTGGCAGGCCGCCGCCCGCGCCACCCTGTCGCCGAAGTCGCCGAAGTCGCCGAAGTCGCCGAAGTCGCCGAAGGAGAAGCAGTGAACACCTACGACGTGGCCGTGATCGGCGGCGGCATCGTCGGCGCGGCCGTCGCGCGCCTGGTGGGCGGCACCACCCTGTCGGTGGCGCTCCTGGAGGCGCGCGACGACGTGGGCGACGGCACCAGCAAGGCCAACACCGCCATCCTGCACACCGGCTTCGACGCCAAACCGGGCACCCTGGAATCCCGCCTGGTCGCCCGAGGCTACGACCTGCTCGGCGACTACGCCCAGGCCACCGGCATCCCCGTGGAACGCACAGGAGCGCTGCTCGTCGCCTGGACGGACGAACAGCTCGACGCCCTGCCCGGCCTGCGCGCCAAGGCCGAACGCAACGGCTACGACGCCTGCGAGATCGTCGAGGCCGCCGAGGTCTACCGCCGGGTCCCCGCCCTCGGCCCCGGCGCCCTCGGCGGCCTGACCGTCCCCGGCGAATCCGTCATCTGCACATGGACCACCAACCTCGCCCTGGCCACCGACGCCGTCAACCGCGGCGTGACGCTGCTGCGCGGCCACCGCGTCACGCAGGCCCACGTCGGCCCCGGTGCCACCCGGCTGGCGACCACCCGGGGCGAGGTCACCGCCCGCTGGGTGGTCAACGCCGCCGGGCTCGGCGCCGACGCGCTCGACGCCCTCTTCGGCCACGACCGCTTCACCGTCACGCCGCGCCGAGGCGAACTGCTGGTCTTCGACAAACTCGCCCGGCCGCTGGCGCCCTGCATCGTGCTGCCGGTGCCCTCGTCCGCGGGCAAGGGCGTGCTCGTCAGCCCCACCATCTACGGCAACGTCATGCTCGGCCCGACCGCCGAGGACCTGACCGACCGCACCGCCACCGGCACCTCGGAAGCGGGGCTGAGGTTCCTGCGCGAAAAGGGCGCCGCGCTCATGCCCCGGCTGATGAAGGAGGAGGTCACCGCCACCTACGCGGGCCTGCGCGCCGCGAGCGGGCACGACGACTACCTCATCGACCTCGACGCCGAACAGCGCTACCTGCTGATCGGCGGCATCCGCTCCACCGGCCTGACCGCCGGCATGGCGATCGCGGAACACGCCGGAGACCTCCTCAAGGGCCATCTCGACCTCAGCCCGCGCGCCGGCCTGCCCGCGCCGCCCCGCATGCCCAACCTCGGCGAGGCCTTCCCCCGCCCCTACCAGGACGCCGCCGCGATCGCCTCCGACCCCGAATACGGCCGGATCGTCTGCTTCTGCGAGCGGGTGACGCGAGGGGAGATCCGCGACGCCCTGACGTCGGCGATCCCGCCCGCCGGGCCGGACGGCCTGCGCCGCCGCACCAGAGCCATGAACGGACGCTGCCAGGGCTTCTACTGCGGAGCCCGGGTACGCGAGATCTTCGAGGGGGAGAAGAAATGACCGAGCGGGTACGGGTGGCCGTCATCGGCGGCGGCCCGGCGGGACTGACCGCGGCCGCCGCCCTCGCCCCGGCCGTGGACGGCGACGTCCTGGTCCTGGAACGCGAACCGGAGACCGGCGGCATCCCCCGCCACAGCGACCACCCCGGCTACGGCATCCGCGACCTGCGCAGATTCATCTCCGGGCCCGAATACGCCCGCAGGCTGACCCGCTCCGCCCGCGAGGCCGGGGCACGGCTGGAAACCGAGGCCATGGTCACCGGCTGGGCCGCACCCCCGGCCCCGGACGCGATGCCGCCGCGCGTCCCGGACGCGACGTCGCCGCGCGCCTTGGAGGCGACGTCGTCACGCGCCCTGGAGGCCACCCAGCCGCTCGCCCTTGAGGTGACCTCGCCGCGCGGCCGCCGCCTCGTCCAGGCCGACGCCGTGGTGCTGGCGACCGGCGCCAGGGAACGGCCCCGCCCGGCCCGGCTCATCGCCGGCGACCGGCCCGACGGCGTCTACACCACCGGGCAGCTCCAGAACCTCGTCCACCTGCACCACCGCGAGGTCGGACGGCGCGCCGTGGTCGTCGGCGCCGAACTGGTGAGCTGGTCGGCGGTCCTGACACTGCACGAAGCCGGCTGCCGCACGGTGCTGATGACCAGCGAGTACGCCAAGCCCGAGGCCTACACCGCCTTCCGCGTTCCCGGACGGCTGGCCTTCGGCGTGCTCGTCCGCGCCCGCACCCGGCTCGTCGCCATCCACGGCAAGGGCCGGGTGACCTCGGTCGACATCGAGAACCTCGACACCGGGACCCGCCACCGCGTCCCCTGCGACACCGTGATCACCACCGGCGACTGGATCCCCGACCACGAGCTCGCCCGCGCGGGCGGCCTGGAGATGGACGCGGCCACGCTCGGGCCGCGTGTGGACACCTCCCTGGCCACGAGCCTGCCCGGCGTGTTCGCGGCAGGCAACCTCCTGCACCCGGTCGACACCGCCGACGTGGCCGCGCTCGACGGCCGCCACGTGGCCTCGGCCGTCCTCGGGCACCTGGCAGGCGATCCCGCCCCGGCCGGGGGCGTGCCGCTGGTGGCCGAGGCGCCCCTGCGCTGGGTCGCGCCGCAGATCGTCCGTCCCGGCGGGCCGCCGCCCTCCCGGGGCAGGCTCCTGCTGTGGTCCGACGACTTCAGAGCGCTGCCCCGCGTCGCCGCCGTCCAGGACGGACGCCTCCTCGGCCGCACCCGGCTCCCGTGGCCCGCCGCCCCGGGCCGGGTCTTCCGCGTCCCCTTCTCCCTCGTGGCCGGCGCCGACCCGGCGGGCGGTCCTGTGCACCTCACGCTGGGGTGACCGCCCGGCCGGTCGGTCACCAGGCGGCCCAGAAGCGGCCCGAAGACCCCACCGGGCGGCCGTCATGATCAGCGCACGTAGATGTTCGGCCTGGGCGGCGTGGGCATGCCGTCTCCCAGGAAGAAACCGGTGTGCGGCGGCTGGTTGTAGGCGGTGTTCTGCCAGGCGACCGACACCCGGTAGAGCGGGTCGTGCATGAGGGTGTAGATGCGCCGGTCGGTGGGCGTGGTGGTGGAGTAGACGCGCAGCGCGCGGTTGTCGCTGGTGGGCCAGATGACCTCCTCGCGCCAGTCGCCGAACAGGTCGCCCGAGAGCGAGGGCGTCGCCTTGGTGCCGTTGTTGGAGTGCACGCCGGAGGCGGTCAGCAGGCGGGTGTCCGAGCTGGTGCCGTACTTGTCGATCCTGGTCTGGTCGAGCAGTTCCCTGACCGGGTCGGCGTCCCACCAGATGAGGAAGTTGACCGAGGACGGTTTGCGGCCGGCGTTGTTGCCGGTGACGCTGCGCAGGTTGCCGTCGGAGGCCGACCAGAACTCGCCGGCGATCCTGACGGTCGAGATGTCGCCCGCCACGCCGCGCCCGTTGTCGGAGCCGGAGGCGGTCGACCAGAGGATCTGGCCGTTACGCGGGTCGATGTAGAGCGAACCCGGCTGGGAGGTCGACTCGCTGACCTTGAAGTACTCAAGGCCCGCCCTGGCCGGGTCGAAGTCGCCCAGGTGCTGGGCGTCGCCGTGGCCGGTTCCCGTGGTCCACATGCCGGTGCCGTTGTCGTTGACGGCCATGGCGCCGTAGACGATCTCGTCGCGGCCGTCGGCGTCCACGTCCCCGACGGACAGACTGTGGCTGCCCTGGCCGGTCCACTGCGAGCCCGCCGAGTTGCTGTCGAACGTCCACCGCTTGGTCAGCGTGCCGTTGCGGAAGTCCCAGGCGGCGATGACACTGCGGGTGTAGTAGCCGCGCGCCATGATCAGCGAGGGACGTTCACCGTCCAGGTACGCCGTTCCCGCCAGGAAGCGGTCCACCCGGTTGCCGTAGTTGTCGCCCCATGAGGAGACCGTGCCGCGTGGCGGGTCGTAGTTCACCGTGGACATGGCGGCGCCCGTCAGACCGTTGAACATGGTCAGGAACTCGGGCCCGCTCAGCACGTACCCGCTGGAGTTGCGGTAGTCGGCGCTGGAGCTGCCGATCAGCGTGCCGCGGCCGTCCCTGGTGCCGTCGGCGGTCTTCATCGCGACCTCGGCCCGGCCGTCGCCGTCGTAGTCGTAGACCTGGAACTGCGTGTAGTGGGCGCCGGCGCGGATGTTGCGGCCCAGGTCGATGCGCCACAGCCGGGTGCCGTCGAGGCGGTAGGCGTCCACGAAGACGTTGCCGGTGTAGCCCGACTGGGAGTTGTCCTTGGCGTTGGACGGGTCCCACTTCAGCACGATCTCGTACTGGCCGTCGCCGTCCATGTCGCCGACGCCGGCGTCGTTGGCGCTGTAGGTGTAGGCGACCCCGTCGGGCGTGGTGCCGCCCGAGGGCGGCTGGATCGGGACGTCCAGGTAGGAGCCGCCGGTGAAGCGGAGCGAGGCGGGGGACGCGGCCTGCTCGGCCCCTCCGACCACCGCCCTGACCGTGTACGAGGCGTCGGCGGCGGCCCCGTTGTCCAGGTAGTTCGTGGAGGCGGTCACGCCCGAGGCGACCCTGGTGGAGCCTCGGTAGAGGTTGAAGGAGACGCCGTCGGGGTCGGTGCCGAGGAGCCGCCAGGAGAGGAGGTTGCCGGAACCGGAACGCACGCTGATCAGGCCGCGGTCGAGGTCTTCCATCTGTTTGGTCGGCGGGGCCGCGTGGGCGGCGGCGGCCGGGGTGATGAGGGTTGCGGCCAGGGCGAGTACGGCGGTCAGGTGGGGTAACCGCATGGTGGTGTCCTTCCGTGCCGGGGGAGTTGGTAAGCGCTTTCCCGATGGGCGAAAAGAAAGTTTCATGGAGCCGAATAGCGCCGTGGTAGCGCTAACAGAGGCGCGCTGGGCGTCCGGCCTGCGCAGATGGTCACGAGTGCTCCTCGATGAGGGCGGTGATGGCTGGGGCCGTATTAAAGCCAGCCCGCCCCGTCCGCGCAAGCTGCCGCCTCACCATCGTCAAGGCCCATAAGTTATGTCTAAAGGAGTATTGACATAACTAATTGTGGCAACCAGTATTTTGGCATGTCAGAACGTGACCTCCTGCTCCACGTGAGGATCCGCAGAGCGCTGGAGGCACGTATCCGCACCGGTCAATGGGGACCGGGCACCCGCATCCCCACCGAGGTCGATCTCTGCGAGGAGTTCGGGGTCTCGCGCATCACCGTGCAGCGAGCCCTCCGCGACCTGGCCGACGCCGGGCTCATCGTCCGCTTCCGCAAGCGCGGCAGCTTCGTGGCCCAGGCCGTCGGCCGGCACAACCTGCTGCGTTTCACCGGCCTGCTGATCCAGGGCCCGGAGGCGCACGGAGACCACCGCGTCATCTCGGCGCAGGTGCTGCCCGCCCAGGCGGCGCGCCTGCGGCTGCCCGGCGTGCCAGGCGACGAGGCCGTCGTCCAGATGGAGCGCCACAAGATAGGCGCTGACGGCCACGTCATGAACACCGAGTTGCACGTGCTGCCGTTCCGGCTGGCCCCCGACCTGCTGCAGCAGCCGCTGGGCCCCCTGACCACCCACGCCTACCTGCGCGACCGCGGCGTCGAACTGGTGCGCGCCAGGCTCTACGTCGACCCCCACGTGCTCGACGAGGTCGAGGCCGAGCTGTTCGGCCTGCCGGAGGGCACCCCCGTCTTCCGCTGGACCCGCGAGACGTGGACCCGCCGCGGCGAGATCGCCGAACTCCTGGAAGAGATCGTGCCGACCAGGTCCGATCGTTTCTACGTGGAGACCGATTTAAGCGGCTCCGCCGACCGCTCCTAGCCGACCGACGATATCGGGTGCCTGCGACCAGGTGCCCCACCCAGGCGTACCCGAAAGCCGTCACCAGAACAGGAGCGCATCCATGAGGTCGGTCGCCGTCATCGGAACGGGAACCGTCGGGTCCATGGCTCTGTGGCGTCTGGCCGAGCGGGGCATCCCCGCCGTCGGCTTCGACGCCTACGCCCCCGGCCACGACCGCGGCGCCGCGGGCGGCGAGTCGCGGATCTTCCGCACCGCCTACAAGGAGGGCCCGGCGTACGTGCCGCTGCTGCGCCAGGCCCGCGCCCTGTGGGAGGAACTGGAACGATCCGCCGGCAGTCGCCTGCTGACCCCCGTCGGCGGCGTCACGGTCGGCCCGCGCGACCACCCGAAGATCCGGGCGGTGCTGGAGTCGGCCCGGGCCCACGACCTGCCCGTCGAGGTCCTGACCGGCAACGACCGCGTCCCCGAGCACCCGCTGCGCGACGGCGAGATCATGGTCGTCGACCGCGACGCCGGCTACCTGCGTCCCGAGGCGTCCGTCGTGGCCGCCGCGGCGGCGGCCGAGCGGGCGGGCGCGCGCATCGCCCGCTACACCCCCGTCAAACAGGTCAAGGAGGACGCCGACGGCGTGACGGTGCTGGCGCAGGAGGGCGAACACCGCTTCAGCCACGTCGTCATGACCCCGGGCCCGTGGGCGCGGGCTTTGCTGCCCGGCCTCGCCCTGTCCACGAAGGCCATCACCTCGACCTGGTTCCCGCGCCGCGACGAGAGCCTGTTCGATCCGGACAGGTGCCCGATCGCCATCCGCGTCGGCGAGCCCGCCTACTCCTGCTTCCCCGCGGTGGACGGCGTGGGCGTCAAGGTCAACCTGCACGTCCCGTGGCAGGAGATCGGCTCGCCGGACGACCTGGCCCGCAGCGTGCCGGTCGCCTACGTCGAACAGCTCGCGCGCGCGGTGGCCGAGACGCTGCCGGGTCTGCGGCCCGATCCCGTGCGCGTGGCGACGTACTGCGACGCCTTCACCCCCGACGGCCACGGCCTGCTCGGCAGGCGGGGCCGTACCGTGCTCGCCACCGCCTTCAGCGGGCACGGCTTCAAACTCGCCCCCGTCTTCGGCGACATCATCGCCGACCTGGTCGAAACCGGCGCGACCACGCGCGACATCGGCCACCTGGCCCCGAACCGCCCCCTTCGGAGGTTGCCATGAAACCCGCAACGCCAGCCCTCGGACTCCTGCTCGCCCTCACCGCCTGCGGCGCCCCCACCCCGTCCGCCGCCCCGAACACGCTGGTCATCGCCGGGTACGGCGGCTCGTACGAGGAGGCGTTCAAGAAGTCGGTCATCCCGGGATTCGAGAAGTCCTGCGGCTGCAAGGTCACCTACATCTCCGGCAGCTCCACCGACACGGTCGCCAAACTGAAGGCACAGCAGGCCGCCCCGCAGATCGACGTGGCCCTCATCGACGACGGCGTGCAGAACCAGGCGGTCGAGGCGGGCCTGCTCGCGGCGCTCGACCCCAAGAAGGTCACGAACCTGGCGAACGTGATCGACATCGCCCGCCTGCCCGGCGACGTCGGCGTGGGCTTCTCCCTGAACGCCACCGGCATCGCCTACAACACCGACTACTACGCCAAGAACGGGCTCCCCGCGCCGAAGCGGCTGGCTGACCTGGAGAACGCGGGGCTCAAGGGCAAGCTCGTCATGCCGTCCATCACGCAGACGTACGGTCTGGGCGCGCTGCTCATGGCGGCCAAGGTCGGCGGCGGCTCCGAGCAGGACATCGACCCGGGCTTCGCGGGCGTGAAGAAGGTCGCCGCGAACGCGGTCACCTTCGACACCACCGCGGACGTGTCCAACTACTTCCTGCAGGGCCAGGCCGTGGCCACCG
The DNA here is from genome assembly GCF_042650645.1 of Nonomuraea purpurea. Lineage (NCBI taxonomy): Bacteria > Bacillati > Actinomycetota > Actinomycetes > Streptosporangiales > Streptosporangiaceae > Nonomuraea > Nonomuraea purpurea. The sequence continues at coordinate 20,979 of NZ_JBHSBI010000003.1, read as the reverse complement.
TGTGGGGCAACTCGCGGGTGCAGACGCTGGCCGCCAAGGGCTTCCCGATCGCGTTCGTCTACCCGGAGGAGGGCGCGCTGCCGCTGATCGCCACCGTGAACGTGGTGAACAAGGCGCCGCACGCCGACCTGGCGCACACGTTCGTCAACACGCTGCTGGAGCCGGAGGCGCAGCAGACGATGGCCGCCTTCAACTTCAACGGCCCGGCCGTCAACGGCGTCACCCTCGACCCGGAGCTGGCCAAGAAGGTCGTCGGCCAGGATCAGGCCGCCGATCTGCGCAAGCTCGACTGGCCCCTGATCAACAAGAACCGTGCGGCGTGGACGGACCGCTGGAACAAGGAGATCGAGACCTCATGACCGAGCTTGCCGAGGTCATCAGTAAGCAGGGGAACATGGGCCCGACGAAGGAGGGTTCATGAGGGGGATGAGCGTGACCGAGGCGCCCGCCGAGACGGCCGTGCGCCGGGGGCGGCTGCGGCTGGACGGCGTGCGCAAGGTCCTGGGCGGCAAGGAGGTGGTCTCCGCGGTGGACCTGGAGACCGAGCCGGGCGAGTTCCTCACCCTGCTCGGCCCGTCCGGGTGCGGCAAGACCACCACCCTCAACATGATCGCCGGCCACCTGACCGCCGACGGCGGCGTGATCGAGGTGGACGGCGCGGACATCACCGGCACCCCGCCGCACCGCCGCTCCATGGGCATGGTCTTCCAGTCGTACGCGCTGTTCCCGCACATGACGATCGCCGACAACGTGGCGTTCGGGCTGCGCATGCGCAAGGTCGCCGCCGCCGGCCGCAGGAAGCGCGTCGCCGAGGTGCTGGAGATGGTCGGCCTGGACGGCATGGCCGAGCGGCATCCGCGCCAGTTGTCCGGCGGGCAGCAGCAGCGGGCCGCGCTGGCCAGGGCCCTGGTCATCCAGCCGGACCTGCTGCTGCTCGACGAGCCGTTCTCCAACCTCGACGCCCAGCTCCGGGTGCGGCTGCGCGAGGAGGTCGTCTCGCTGCAGCGGCGCATCGGCACCACCACGATCCTCGTCACCCACGACCAGGAGGAGGCGCTGGCGGTATCCGACCGGATCGCGGTCATGGCCGACGGCGTCATCCACCAGCTCGACAGCCCCCAGGAGATCTATCTGCGGCCGGCCGGCGACTTCGTGGCGCAGTTCATCGGCGAGGTCAACGCCCTCGACGGCATCGCGGCGGGCCCGGCCGCAATGGGGTCCGCGGCGGGCCCGGCCGCAATGGGGTCCGCGGCGGGCCCGGCCGCAATGGGGTCCGCTGTGGGCACGTCAGCGGACGGGTATGCCTGTGAGGTCGCGGGCACCACGGTGGCCGCGACCCCGGTGGGTGACCCGCCTGTGGCGGGGGCGGCGGTGCGGGTCTACGTGCGGCCCGAGGTCGTCCGCGTCCAGCGCGAGGGGCCAGGGCTGAAAGGCGTCGTGAGCGAGACGCGCTTTCTCGGCTCGCGGATCCGCTGCGTGGTCGCCACCCCCGCGGGGGACGTGACTGCGGCGCTGCCGTTCGACGCCGAGGTGCCCGCGGTGGGGGAGGAGGTGAGGTGCGCATGGCGGCCGTCGGACGCGTCGCTGGCCGGTCGCTGAGCGGCCCCCGCAGGCGGACGGGCCTGCTGCTCGCGCTGCCCGCCCTCGCGATCTTCGCGCTGCTGTTCGTGGCGCCGCTGTTCACGCTGGTGGCCAACAGTTTCAAGACGCAGACGGGCGCGTTCACGCTGGACAACTACGGGCGTTTCCTCGGCGACCCGTTCTACCGCGACGTGCTGTGGAACACGCTGAAGGTCGCCGGTATGACCACGATCGGCTGCCTTCTCGTCGGCTATCCGTTCGCGCTCTACATGCGTGGCCGCTCCGATCGCGTGCGTAATTGGCTGGCGTTGTTGCTGTTGTCGCCGCTGCTGATCAGCATGGTCATCCGCGCGTACGGGTGGCTGGTCGTGCTCGGGCCGAACGGGCCGATCGCGGCCGTCATCTCCTGGTTCGGCCTGACCCCGCCCCAGATGCTCTACAACGACACGGCCGTGCTCATCGGCATGGTGCACGTGATGCTGGCGTACATGGTGCTGCCCCTCATGGGCAGCCTCGACCGGATCGACCCGACGCTGGTGCCGGCCGCCAAGGGTCTCGGCGCGCCCGCCTGGACGTGCTTCTGGCGGATCACGCTGCCGCTGTCGGCGCCCGGCATGCTGGCAGGAGCGATGATCGTGTTCAGCCTGACGGCCTCCAGCTTCGTCACCCCGGCGATCCTGGGCGGGCCGAAGGTCAAGCTCATGCCGTACTTCGTCTACACGCAGGCGACCACGACGCTCGACTGGCCCTACGCGGCCGCGATCGGGTTCGTGCTGGTGGTCGTGACGACCGGGCTGCTGCTCGGCTACTCGCGCCTGCTGCGCAGGGGCGGCGGGGGAGTGGTGTTCGGATGAGCCGGGTGCTCGGGACGATCTTCGCCTTTCTCGTCGGGCTGTTCCTGCTGGCGCCAATCCTGGTGACCGTGGCCTCCTCGCTCACCACGACGTCCTACGTGACCTTCCCGCCGCGGGGCATCACGCTGCGCTGGTACGCCGAGGTGTTCGGCAAGCCGGAGTTCCTGTCGTCGTTCGCGCTCAGCGCGGGCGTCGCGCTGGCCGCGGCGGCGGTGTCGGCGGTGGTGGGGCTGGCCGGCGGGCTGGCCATCCACCGCTACCGCTTCCCCGGGCGGGGCGCGCTTGAGGCGGTGTTGTCCAGCGCGTTCGCGGTGCCGACGATCGTGCTCGGCATCGGGTTGCTGCAGTGGTTCGCGCAGATGGGGCTGGCCTCGAGCCCGTTCACGCTGCTGCTGGCCCACCTGGTGCTGACCGTTCCGTACGCGGTGCGGCTGGTGCTGGCCGGGCTCGCGGGCCTGGACCGGGCGGCGGAGAAGGCGGCGGCGGGGCTGGGCGCGGCGCCGTTCCTGGTGTTCTGGCACGTCACGCTGCCGGCCGTGCGCGGGGCGCTGATCGGGGGCGCGTTCTTCGCCTTCATCACCTCCTTCGACGACCTGACGGTGGCGTTGTTCGTGGTCACGACCGACCTGCAGACGCTGCCCGTGCGGATCTTCAACTACATGCAGTACGACTACGACCCCACGGTCACCGCGATCGGAACCCTGATGGTGGTGTTCGCCGCGGTCGCCGTCGTGGTCATCGAGCGTTTCGTCGGCGTGGCCAAGCTGTTCGGCGCCGATCAGGAGCACAAGTGAGAGGAGACAGCGTGCGAGTCGTCGTCATCGGCGCGGGGGTGGTCGGAGCCGCGGTCGCGGCCGGCCTCACCCGGCGCGGCGCGCAGGTCACCGTCCTGGAGGCGCGCATCCCGGGGGCCGGTACGACCTCCACGTCGGTCGCGTGGATCAACGCCAACAACAAGGTGCCGAAGGAGTACTTCGACCTCAACCACGCCGCCGTCTGGGCCCACCACCAGCTCCCCGGCGACTGGTTCTTCCCGACGGGCAACCTCGAGTACGCCGTCACCGACGAGCACAAGGAGCTGCTCGAGGCCCGCGTGCGGCGGCTGGTCGGCATGGGCTACCCGGTCGAGCGGGTGACCGCTCGTCGCGCCCTGGCCCTGGAACCCGACCTGGTGCCGCCGCCTCCCGGCGCCGAGTACGTGTTCTTCCCCGTCGAGGCCTACGTCCAGCCGGTGCGGCTGCTGGGCCGCCTGCTCGGCGCGGCCCGCGACGACGGGGCGGCGGTCGAGCTCGGGGCCGAGGCCACCGCGATCGAGTCGTCGTCGTCGGGAGTCAAGGTGACGGTGGCCGACGGGCGGACATTCGCCGCCGACGTCGTCGTGACCTGCGCGGGCCGGTGGAGCGAGCAGGTGGCGGCGCTGGCGGGGGTGACGGTGCCGATGCTGGACCCGCTGGTGTCCGGCAGGATCACCAACGGCTTCCTCGTCACGACGACGCCCGTGCCCGCGCGGCTGTCGCGGGTGCTCACCACGGCCGGGCTCAACCTGCGCCCCGACGGCGGCGGACGGCTGCTGCTGCAGGCGTTGTCGCTGGACGGCCGGGCGGACCCGACGCTCCCGGTGCCGGCCGAGGTGTCGTCGGACATCATGGGCCGGCTGGCCGCCGTGCTGCGCGCCACGGAGGGCGCCGCGGTGGAGCGGGCGGTCGTGGGCCAGCGCGCGATGCCCGGCGACGGGCTCACCGTGGCGGGCTTCGCCGACGCCGGGCGGCGGGTGTACACGGTGGCCACGCACAGCGGGGTGACGCTGGCGCCGCTGCTGATGTCGGAGGTGGCGGGCGAGGTGTTCGGACAGGAGTCGTCGTTGCTGGCGCCGTTCCGTCCCGGCCGTTTCACCGACGGGAGCGCGGGCCCGCCTCCGGCGGCGGCCCGACGCCCAGGACAACAGTGATCTACAATGTAAAGGCCAGAGGTCTGTAGAATCTCACGTTCTGTCACCTCCGGCACTGCCCGGCGCCGAATCGACAGCGACCTTGACATCATGGAGCTGCTCAGCGTGGACTTCGACAAGGGAGGCCTGTCACGCACGCGCGCCATGGTGTCGGCCTCGGCCCGGCGGCTCGGGATGACGGGGGAACGTTTGGGTGATCTTCTCGGGGCGGTCAACGAATGCCTGGTGAACGCGGTCGAGCACGGCGGCGGCCGGGGGCGGCTGCGGATGTGGGAGCGGGACGGACGGCTCGTGTGCGAGGTCGCCGACCGCGGGCCGGGGATCCCCGCCGGGGTGCTGGAGGCGGCGGTGCTGCCCGGGCCGTCGTCCCTGGGCGGGCGCGGCATCTGGCTGACGCGGCGGCTGTCGGACGAGACGGACTACGTGACAGGACCGGGCGGCACGGTCGTGCGGCTGGCCATGGACCTGCTCGTGCCCGCGACCGGCGGCAAGGGCCGGGTCAGACTGGCGGGATCTCCTTGACGAACACGATCCCGTCGGCTTGGTTCACGGTGGCCGGATCGAGGGCGAAGTAGCGGAAACTGGCCGGGACGCGCGCCGTCACGCGGGCGAGGTCCAGGTCGCGGGGGTCGATGACCGAGTATTCGTCCGTGAGCGCGGACAGGACGCCCTCCACGGTGTCCGGGGCGGGCACGTCGTCCCCTTGGGTGCCGAACGTGGAGGCGACGTAGGCGTACTCGTCGCCGAGCGCGGCGCCGACGAGGGCGCCGGCGCTCCACCATTGCTGCGGCATGCCGCCGAAGTGCATCCGGCTCTTGTCCCGCCGCAGGTGGAGGTTGTGGGCGAAGGCCAGGGTGGGTCCGCTGCGGCCGACGATGTCGCCGAGGTAGGCGGCCATCATCGCATCGCGCAGGGCGATGAGGTGCGGCAGACGCGCCGGTGTGGTGTCGGCCATGCCCGCGTGGTAGCGCAGCATGTCGGCGGCGACGCGTCCGTGCAGCCCCGCGCGCCACCAGTCCTCCCGCGAGGTGAGGGCGATCAGGTGCGGCGCGTTGGCCGCGTGCAGCGCGAGCAGGTCATCGGTGATGAGGCGCAGCTCCTTGGCTTCGGGGGAGCGGCCGATGGACTGGGTGGGGTCCAGGGTGGCGTCGGGGTTGGTCCAGCGTTCGTCGGTGCCGAGCAGCCGGTTGACGGTCTCGGCGGCGTGGGGGAGCTCCAGGTGGGCCGCGAGGTAGCCGTGCAGGGTGGTCAGGGGCGTATGGGGGCTGCTGGGGCCGGTGATCTCCAAGGGGCCGTCGAAGCCGTAGAAGCGCAGCCGGTCCTGCGCGGGACGGGTGCGGTTGTGGGCGCGCATCCAGCGGACGAGCTCGCGGTTGGCGGCCGACGCGCCGAGGCCGTGGCTGAACCCGCGGCTCATGACGTCGTCGAGCGTGCCCGTGCCCTCGGTGACGTAGCCGTCGACGATCAGGCCCGCCAGGATGTCGCTCTCGATCGCGATCGAGCGGTAACCCTTGTGCTCGACGAGGTGGCGGAAGAGCTCGTTACGCAGTTCGAGGAAGGCCTCGACGCCGTGCGTGGGCTCGCCGAGGCCGAGCAGGCGGGTGGTGGGGGGCAGGAGCCGGACGATCGCGTCGGGGGTGAAGGGCCGGGCGGCGTTCTGGAGGGAAGCGTTCATACCTTCAACGGTATCGTTGAACTCGCCGTGTAAACTTCTTTGAGGTTTTCTCCCGTTCACAAGGACGTACCTTCAAATGCGATTGCGGCCCATCGATCTGGCGCGCGAGCACGGCCTGTCCACGCAGGCGGTGCGCAACTACGAGGAGGCGGGGATCCTGCCCGGCGCGGAACGCACCCCCAGCGGCTACCGCGCCTACACGTTGCGGCACGTGCGGGCGCTGGGCACGTTCATCGCCCTGATATCCGGGCACGGGCACCAGACGGCGACGTCGATCATGCGGGCGGTGAACGAGGGCGCGGTGGAGGAGGCGCTGCGGCTGATCGACGAGAGCCACGTCCAGCTTCTGGAGGATCGGCGGACGCTCGCGTCCGTGGAGCGGGCGCTCAGGGATCTGGCGCCGCCCGGCCCGCCCGAGCCGGGGGTGACGTTCATCGGGCCGTTGGCGCGCCGGCTCGGGATCCGGCCGGCGACGCTGCGCAAATGGGAACGGGCGGGGCTGGTCAGGCCCCGGCGGGACCCGCAGACCGGGTATCGCGTCTACACCGCCGCCGACGTGCGCGACGCCCGGCTCGCCCACCAGCTCAGGCGGGGCGGGCACCTGCTGGAGCAGATCGCCGAGCTGCTGGAGCGGATCAGGGCGGCGGGCGGGCCGGAGCCGCTGGAGGCCACGTTGGCTGAGTGGCATGACCGGCTGGCCGCACGGGGGCTGGCGATGTTGTCGGGCGCCGCCGCGCTGGACGCGTACGTCCGTGAATCTACAATGTAAAGGCGCGCGGCTTGATTACAGCTGGGTCCGGTCGATCCAGCGGCGCAGGTGGCCGGCGAGCTCGGCCGCCGTCTCCTTCGTCGCGGTCCCGTGGACGGCGAAGAAGGAGACAAGAGGGTCGCCGGCGTCGCAGCGGGCGCACAGGACGATCTCGCGGACGCCTCTGACCTGGCCACCCGATGCGTCGGTCCAGGTGTGGGGGCGGCGCAGGACGGCCAGGACGTCGTCGGCGCGGCAGCGGGGGCAGATCATGATCCGCCGATCGCGGCGACGCCGAGCAGTGCTTTGAGGTCGCCGTAGAGTGCGGGTTCCGGGGCGACCTGGAAGGGCTGGAGGTCGAGCAGCACGCCGGCGGCGCCGTGGCGGTGCAGGCGCACGTGGACGGGCGCCCTGCCGGGGTGGGTGGTCAGGATGTGCTTGAACTCCTGGACGAGTCGTGGGTTGAGCTGGGTTTCCTGGATGGAGATGACTACGGGGGGTTCGGTGTCGGGTTGGGTGACGTTGAGGAGGGTGATCTCCTCGCCGTAGACGCTCATGGTTTCGTCGCGGACGTTGACGCGTCCTCGTACGGAGATGACGTGGTCCTGGGCGAGGGTTTCGCCGTACAGGGTGTAGGTCTTGGGGAAGATGAGGCATTCGACGGAGGCGTCGTGGTCTTCGAGGGTGACGATCGCCCAGGGGCTGCCCTGTTTGGTGACCTTGCGTTGCAGGCCGGAGATGATGCCGCTGATCCGGGTGGCGCCGTCCTGGCGTCCCGAGGCGAGCAGGTCGGCGATGGTGGTGTCGCGGCCCGCGTCCAGGACGCGTTCGGCGCCGTCGAGGGGGTGGCTGGAGACGTAGAGGCCGAGCATTTCGCGTTCGAAGGCGAGCAGGGTGGCGGTGCTCCATTCCCCTTCGGGGATCGTGGTGGAGAAGGCGTCGGTGCGGCCCGGTTCGCCGAACAGGGAGTCCTGGCCGCGGGCTTCGTTCTTTTTGACGTCGATGATGGCGTCGACGGCGTTCTCGTGGATGTCGACGAGGGCTTTGCGGTGGTGTCCGAGGCTGTCGAAGGCGCCGGACTTGGCCAGTGATTCGATGACGCGTTTGTTGCAGACGGTCGCGGGGACTTTGCTGAGGAAGTCGTTGAAGTCGGTGTAGGGGCCCTGGGTTTCGCGGGTGGCGACGATGGCGTCGACGACGCCGGCGCCGACGTTGCGTACGGCTCCGAGGCCGAAGCGGATGTCGGTGCCGACGGCGGCGAAGTTGAGCAGGCTGGCGTTGACGTCGGGGGGCAGGACTTTGATGCCCAGGCGGCGGCAGTCGGAGAGGTAGACGGCCATTTTGTCTTTGTCGTCGCCGATGGAGGTGAGGAGGGCGGCGAGGTATTCCTGGGGGTGGTTGGCTTTGAGGTAGGCGGTCCAGTAGGAGACCAGGCCGTATCCGGCGGTGTGTGATTTGTTGAAGCCGTATCCGCTGAAGGGGACCAGGACGTCCCAGACGGCTTTGATGGCCTCTTCTGAGAAGTCGCGTTCGCGCATGCCGGTGGAGAAGCGGTCCCATTCGGCGTCCAGGACCTCTTTTTTCTTCTTGCCCATGGCGCGGCGCAGCATGTCGGCGGCGCCGAGGGAGTATCCGGCGAGTTGCTGGGCGATGGCCATGACCTGTTCCTGGAAGACGACCAGGTGGTAGGTGTCGCCGAGGATGGGCTGGAGTGCGGTTTCGAGTTCGGGGTGGATGGGTTCGACGGGTTGTTTGCCGGTTTTGCGGAGGGCGTAGTGGGTGTGGGCGTTCATCTCCATGGGGCCGGGCCGGTAGAGGGCGTTGACGGCGGCGATGTCGGTGAACGTGGTGGGCTGCATGAGTTTGAGCAGGACGCGCATGCCGCCGCTGTCGAGTTGGAAGACGCCGAGGGTGTCGCCGCGGGCCAGGAGTTCGTAGGTGGTGGGGTCGTCGAGCGGGACGTCGAAGATGTCGATGTCGATGCCCTTGTTGGCCTGGACTCCGGCGATGGCGTCGCCGATCACGGTGAGGTTGCGCAGGCCGAGGAAGTCCATTTTGAGCAGGCCCATGTCCTCGGCCTGGGTGAAGGGGAAGCCGGTGATGACGGGGCCGTCGGCTTTGGGTTTGGCCAGGGGGATGACGTCGATGAGGGGTTCTGCGGACAGGATGACGCCGGCGGCGTGGATGCCGGTGCCTCGGGTGAGGCCCTCGATGCCGGTGGCGGTGTCGATGACGCGCTTGACGTCGGGGTCCTGCTCATACATCTGGCGGAGTTCGGAGGCTTCGCCGTGGCGGGGGTGCTTTCCGTCGTGGATGGCGGCCAGGGGGATTTCCTTGCCGCCGGCGGCCGCGGGGAAGGCTTTGGTGATGCGGTCGCCGAGGGCGTAGGGCAGGCCGAGGACGCGACAGGAGTCCTTGATGGCGGCTTTTGCCTTGATGGTGCCGAAGGTGACGATCTGGCAGACGCGGTCGTCGCCGTACTTGCGGGTGACGTAGTCGATCATTTCGTCGCGTCGGCGGTCGTCGAAGTCGAGGTCGACGTCCGGCATGGTGATGCGTTCCGGGTTGAGGAAGCGTTCGAAGATGAGTTGGTGCTCGATGGGGTCGAGCTGGGTGATGCCGGTGCAGTAGGCGACCATGGAGCCGGTGGCGGAGCCGCGTCCCGGGCCGAGGCCGATGCCGTTGTCGCGGGCGTGGCGGCAGATGTCGGCCACGACGAGGAAGTAGCCGGGGAAGCCCATGGTGTCGATGACGGACAGTTCGTAGTCGATGCGGTCGAGGACCTCCTGCGATGGCCGGCCGCCGTAGCGGTGGTGCGCTCCGGCGAGGGTTTCCCTGCGCAGCCAGGTGGATTCGTTCTCGCCTTCCGGGACGGGGAAGCGCGGGGTCAGGTCGCGGTGGGCGAAGACCTCGTCGTAGTCGCCGACGCGTTCGGCGATGAGGAGGGTGTTGTCGCAGGCGCCGGGCACTTCGGCGTCCCATTGGGCGCGCATCTGCTCGGCCCGCTTGATGAAGTAGCCGCTGCCGCTGAACCGGAAGCGGTCGGGGTCGGCCAGTCGTTTGCCGGTGCCGACGCACAGCAGCACGTCGTGCGCACGGGCCTGGTCCTCGGTGACGTAGTGGGAGTCGTTGGTGGCCAGGGGCGGGAGGCTGAGCTGTTTGCCGAGTTTGAGGAGGTCGTCGCGGACGCGGCGTTCGATGGGCAGGCCGTGGTCCATGAGTTCCAGGTAGTAGTTGCCGGGGCCGAAGATGTCGCGGTGGCGGGCGGCGGCCTCGATGGCCTGGTCGTATTGGCCGAGTCGGAGTCTGGTCTGCACTTCGCCGGAGGGGCAGCCGGTGGTGGCGATGATGCCGTGGTGGTGTTCGGCGAGCAGCTCCTCATCCATACGTGGATATTTCTGGACATGCCCTTCCAGCCATGCCCGTGACTGCAGGCGGAACAGATTGCGCAGCCCCCTGGCGTCGGCCGCCCACATCGTCATGTGGGTGTAGAGGCCGCGCCCTGAGACGTCGCCGCCCTCGCCGGTCTCGTCGTTGGAGCGGCGCAGCGCGAGGTTGTCGCTGTAGTAGACGGGCTGGCGGTGGCGCCGGGAGGCGGGGGCGACATAGCTCTCGATGCCGATGATGGGCTTGATGCCCGCCTTGCGCGCCGTCTGGTAGAACTCGTACGCGCCGTGCACGTTGCCGTGGTCGCTCATCGCCACGGCCGGCATCCCCTGCCGGGCCACCTCCTCCATCAGCAGGCCGACCTTGGCGGCGCCGTCGAGCATGCTGTACTCGGTGTGCACGTGAAGATGCACGAAAGACCCCACCGGAACCACGCCCCCTGGTTGTAGTCTGAGCTGCGAACCCGAGCATTCGACACGAGAGCAGGCCCTGTTGTCCAACAATCGACACACCGATACGCCACAACCGGTGGTTGTCGAGGGAGCTCCGGCGGATCTGGACCTCGGGGCGGTGCGCGCCTTCGTCGCCGTTACCGAGGACCGCTACTTCAGCGAGGCCGCGGCCCGGCTGGGGATCAGCCAGCAGGCCGTCTCCAAGCGGATCGCCAAGCTGGAGGCCGACCTCGGCGTGCGGCTGTTCTACCGCTCGCGCAACGGGGCCGCCCTCACCGATGACGGCCGGGTGTTCCTGCACCAGGCGCGTGCCCTCGTCGGCATCGCCGACCAGGCGCTCGACATGCTGCGCGGCCGGCGGCGGGCGCTGCGGGTCGACGTGCTGGACACGCGGCTGTCGTCGGTCGACCTGGTCCAGGCCTTCCACGAGAGCGAGGACGCCGACATCGACGTCACCACCTCCAACGGGCTCAGATCGGCCCGCGGGGCGCTCGTGCGCGGCTCCGTGGACGCCGCGTTCGCCCGCGTCAGCGGGCCCCTGGAGGAGGACCTGCGGTCCGTGCCCGCCTGCCTGGAACCGCTGCACCTTCTGGTCGACCGCGACCACCCCCTCGCCTCCCTGCGGGAGGTGGAGATGGAACGGCTGTCGGGGTCGGCCGTGTGGATGCCCGGCAACGCCTCCGGGAGCGAATGGGCGGAGTACTACCGCCTGTTCGGCGCCGCGTTCGACCTCCGGATCGACGACAGAGGGCCCGACTTCGGGTGGGACCACTTCGTCAAGGAGATCGGCGCCGGCGGACGCATCGGGATCGTAGGGGAAACGTGCCGGGTGCCGTGGCATCCGCGCACGGTCCGGATTCCCCTCATCGAGCCCTGGCCCGTGTACCCGTCCTCGCTGCTGTGCCACCGGCAGAACCATCATCCGGTGCTGGCGCGGCTCATCCAGTTCGTCGAGGGGAGGTTCCGGCCGTTCGATCCGGGACGGCAGTGGCTGCCGGAGGTCGATCGCGCGGCCTTCACGGGCACGTACTGACAACCGGGCGGAGGGCCGCGATCCTCATCGCCCGGCCCCGAACCGTTCTCGAACATCGTTCTGAACCGCCGAACGCGGTGGCGTGGCCGCCTTGCCGGTGGACGGTTCCAGCGTGGCGTCCGCTTTCTCGCATGAGGGCGCTGCTCCCAGATGTGATATGATCATTTTGTCATGAATAGTCATGACATCTCGCCGCCGCACATGGTGCTCGCAGGCGACCCCGACAGCCCCGCCGCACGCTTCGTCGCGGCCATGAACGCCGGCGACTCACAAGCCCTCGACCACATCTACGAGGACGACGGCATCCTCGTCCCGGTCCCTGGCCACCCCGTCAGCGGCTCCGCACGCCTGGCTGCCAACCAGCACATGCAGAGCTTCGGACTGCCCATCGAGGCGCGGCTCAGGCACGTGTACGTGGCGGGCGACATCGCACTGCTCATCGTCGACTGGTCCATGCGCGGCACCGCCCGCGACGGCACCGAGATCGACATGAGCGGCACCGCCACCGACGTGGTCCGGCGTGGCGCCGACGGCCAATGGCGCTACGTCATCGACAACCCCCACGGCACCGCCTGACCTCCGCACCGATCCAGGCGGCCCTCCCTCACCGCACCTCCGGGCAGGGCCGCCTGGCCGCGCCCGAGTTTTGTCGTGGGCGATCGATAGTGTCCCGGCATGGCTGACGTGGCGGTGGCGCATCGGTGCGCCGGATCTTCTGATGCTCCTCGGAGCGGACGTTCGGCGAGCCCCGCCGGACACGGCCATCCGGCGGCCGTGCCGGGCCTGGGGGCGGCGGGTCGTCGCGGTCCGGCTATCTTCCGGTGGCACTCCGCCAGGCTCGGCGCGATCAGGCCATGTCATGTCGTTGGGTGCCGGGTCCGCCTCCAACAGCTTGTTCGGGGCTACTGGGAGGTCGGCGGGTGAACGCCTGGGAAGACCTGGTCAAACTCATTGAGGCCGCCGACACCCCGGGCACTGTCCGTCTGGTGAGCGAGCTCGACGCAGTCGGCCGCAAGGAGGTGGCGACACGCCTGCCCAGCTATCTGGCCCGGCACCGTTCGGTCGGCTCGCCCGAACATCGGCCGTCCCTGGCCCGGTACGGTTCGGCCGATTCGCTTGAACGTCGTCCGTCCCTGGACCGGCAGAGTTCGGCTGGCTCGCTTGAACGCCGGTCGCCACGCCGTGAGCGGCTCGTGCCGTTGCTGCTGGCGGGCGTGGGGTGTTTGAGCGGGGCGTCGGCGGTGACGGCGTGGATGTTCAGGCGCGAGTTCCAGCGGATCAGCAGTGACGACCGCATACTCGAGCTGCTGCGTTCGCGTCCGGAACCGTGGCGGGCGAACGTCGCGCGCCGCATCGTCGCACGACTTCGGCTGCCTTATTTGCGACATTGGGGAGTGGCCGCCGCGCTTGTTCGTGAGACGGGCATCGAACCGCCGGACAGCGACCCATTCGTGGTCGGCTGGCTGCGCGCGCTGGAGCCGCTGACGGCGGGCAGAGATCCGCTGCTCGGCGTGCTCGGGCCACGCCTCTTCGACGTCGACGCCCTGGACGAGGCCCTGCCGTACCAGGTGGGGACGATCGTCCGGCTGGTGGAGGACGGTCTGCTCGATCGGGCGGCCGTCATCGACGGGCTGGTCTGCCGGCTGCTGCGTGACGGGCCGAACGCCTTGAGCGCTCTCGTCACCCTGCACGACCGGCTCAACCTCGACATCGACGAGTCGGCGGCGCGGGCCGGCGACTACGCGGGCATGCTGGCGGCCGGTCCGGTGGCGGTGGCCGACATGGCGCTGGCGCAGGTGCGGCGGCTGGAGGAGGCCGGGCTGCTGGCGGAGGGGTTGTTCACGGAGGCGATGGGCGCGCTGGCGTCCCGGCCGGAGAAGAAGCTGCTGCGGGCCGCCGTCTCATGGGCGGGTGACGCGGTGCTGCGTGAGGTGAGCAGGGTGGATGGCGTGCTGCGCGCCATGTCGCCGATCTTCACGCAGGACACACCTGCGCTGCAGGAACGGGCCGTACGCCTGGTCGTCAAGCTGGCCCCACAGGCGGGTGAGTCCGGCAGGCAAGCGGTCAGGCAGGCGGCCCGGGGGCTGGCTGCCGACCTGCGGGAGGAGATCTCGGCCGCATACGGAGCCGACATCGTGGCGGCGGGGTCCGTCGCGCCGCTGCCGTCGGCTGGTGACGGCCCGTGGCTACCTTCGCTGGCCGCCCCGCTGCCGTCGGCCGGTGATGGGCTGTGGCTACCTTCGCCCGTCGCCACGCTGCCGTCGGCCGGTGACGGGCCGTCGCTGCCGCCGCCCGTCGGCTCGCCGGAGGAGCTCGCGCATGAGGTCGCGCTCTTCGGCTGGCCGCCGGACGTCTACACGTTCGAACGCCTTCTGGCCGGTCTGGCCGAGTGGTCGCACCGGGCTCCCGAGGCGCTGCGCGAGGCGCTGCGGCGTCCTGGGTGGCAGCCGTTCGACCCGCACTTGTTCGGGCACGGCAGCCGCGAGGTTCACGAGGGGGTCATCGAGGGGGTGCGCCGGGCGTTCCTGGCGTTCTTCGCCCCCGCGGTCAGCAGCACGCTGACCGGGGAGGCCACGTCCAAACGTCACCGTCCGACGGGGTACGCCGCCTTCGACCGGCTCTACCTGCGCCGTGCTCTGGAGCTGGTCGCGCCGTTCGAGGCGGGCTCGGGCTATCCGGTCCTGCTGGCCACGCCCACGTCGGGCACCGGCCACCTCGATCCTGGCGTGCTGCTCGACCGGCTCGAACGCCTGGAAGCCGCCGGGGTGGAGGCCCTGCCCGCCGATCTGGCCCAGGCGCTGCTCCGGCTGCCGCGCGCGTTCGCCGACGCTGACGTCCGGCGGGCGAAGAGCCTGCGGTCGTGGGCGGGCCTGAGGTGTGCGGCCTGGATGCGGAGTGGCGGGCTGGCCGATCCGGAGGTGGCCGTGTCCGTGCGCGGGAACGCGGGCCGGGGCTTCCGTGGGCTCGAGGCCGCGCTCACCCTGCGCCCTGGGGCCGCAGAACCGCCTGACTTCGTCGCGGAGCTGCTGGAGACCCGGTCCGGTCACTCGTACACGCTGACCTGGTGGCCGCTCGTGATGCCTTCGCATCGGGAGATCGTGTCCGCTCACCTGGCCTGTTACCTACCCCATTCGATGGAGGCCCTCGACCGGCAGACGCAGGCGCTGGCCGGCCTGGCCCACGGTGATGGGCCGCTGGGGGAGGGGGCGGCGTACGCGCTGGTGTGCGGCATGGGCCACATGAACGCCGGCGCCCGCGCCGCCGCCACGGATGCCCTCCTGACGCTGGCCGCGCGCGGGCAGGTGCCGGTGGCGGCGCTGGGCGAGGCGGTTTCCACGCTGGTCGGCGCCGACGTCGTCAAGCTCAACCGGGTCGTGGCGGTGCTGGACGACGCCACGCAGGCGGGGGCGCACGAGGCGGTGTGGGCGGTGATCGTGGGGGCGTTGCCGGGGTTGCTGCCGAAGGACGGGGAGTCGCCGCGTGCCGGGTCAGCCGACCTGCTGGCGGCGGGGGCCAGGGCGGCGAGAATCGCGGGGGCGCGGGCGGAGCTGCCGGAGGTGGCGGCGATCGCGGCCCGCAAGGGGTCGAGCAGGCTCGTCCAGGAAGCGCGGCGGTTATGTCGGATCGCCTTGATCGAGAGTTAGAAATCTACAATGTAAAGGCGCTGGGGTAGTGCAAAATCCTGATTCCCAAACTCAAACCCCAAACACCGAGGAAGAAGCCATCGTCCAGGTGCTCTGGAGTGTGGGATGAGCGCAAACGGTGGTGACACGGCGGCTGAGGAGCCCTGCAGAGCAGGCGCCAGTCGGACACCTCCCGTCGGTCATGTTCCGTCACCGATGGGCCGGGGCGCCGGATACGAAGGCGAGGATGCCTCAGGGCTATGCCGAGTTGGTGTCCCGGTGGCTGTGGTCCTACGTCCCGGCACCGTCGATGACCTCGTTTGGTGGCTCGGCGGGACCAAGTCCGCAGTCCGCACCGCGCTGGACGACATCGGCGCGCAGCGGGTGTCCCTGGAGGACCCAGTTATTCGACAGTGCGGGCAACGCCGGGACCACCGCTTGGGTCGATGGACGCGTCGTCGGTGCATGGGTGCAGGATCCCGGCGGTGTGGTCGAGTTGCGCCTGCTTGATGACGATGTCCCGCCGCAGGCCCGCGAGGTGTTGGCGGCCGAAGCGCGGCGGCTCAGCGCGTGGCTCGACGGCCAGCGGGTGTTCACCGTCTACCCTTCACCGGCCATGCAGCCCGGCGCGGGGCGTTGACGCAAAGGGGCCGCGGGTGGGCCGGGGCCTGGGCCCGCTGCTCCGGGCGCCCGGTTCTACGCCCCCTGAAGATCGTTGCGCGGGTTACGGGGGCTCTTGGGTGCCGGCGGTGAGGCGTCGTCCCCGGGCGCGCATGTAGGCGATGGCTTCCGGTGGGCCGTGGACCACAACGGGGGCCTCGAGGGCTCCGATGCAGAAGGTGGCCCAGCCCAGGGAGTCGGTGGCGATCTCCACCCGGCATGAGGTGTCGTCGATGGGTTCCACCGTCCCGTAGTGCGAGATCTCCTTCCGCACCCTTTCGGCGGGGGCTCCGACCGTGGCGCGGACGGGATACCTGGCGGGCATCGCCCTGATCCGGGTGCGCACGTATTCGACGGGATCATCGGCGGGCAGGGGGCGGAGGTCGTGCCGGTGCGGCTCGCATCACCGTGGCACGCGTGGACATCACCGATGTCGCCTCGTTGACGACCCTCGCCCTGGCCTGCCGCGACACCGAGACGGTGGGGTTCGCCTACCGCACCCGCACTGGTCATACCGCGGCCAGGACAGTCCACCCGCACCACATCGTCCGCGTCGAGAACCGCCTGTACCTCATCGCCTGGGACCTCGACCGGGCCGACTGGCGCACCTTGCGCGTCGACGTTCCGCTCAAATCAAACGTCCTCTTGGCGGGTTGCCTTGGAGAAGATCGTCACCAGTTCGTCCGCGTACACGTCGAGGTCGACGTCTTCGGCCGAGGACGTCAGCTGGTGGGCGCCGTCAATGGCCTGCAAGATCGCCAGTGCCATGGCCGAGGAGGAGAACGGCCGGAAGTCACCGCTTTGCTGGCCCCATTCGAGAATGCTCGCCAAGCCCCGGAGACGTGGCTGCGCGGCGCTGGATTCGGGCTTGGCGGTCAGGCTCTGGGTCCTGGCGTGTAAGACGATGCCCAAGACGGCGGCCATGTCCTGCCGGTTCTCACCGATGAAGGCGAGATTGCCCCGGATGAAGGCTTCGAGTTGGGCAGGGGGCGTATCGGCTTCGGCGATGATGGCCGTCATGTATTCGGCCGCGCGAGAGTAGACCGATGTGAGCACCTCGGCGACGAGTTCGTCGCGGCCGGTGAAGTGGTAGGAGATGAGGCTGCGGCTGATATTGGCCCGGCGAGCGATCTCCTCGAAGGACGCTTTGCCGTACCCGATGTCGGCGATCGTCTCGATCGCGCACCGCACGATCTGGGTCCGGCGGGCCGTCTCGGTGAAGGTGCGCCCCTTCTGAACAAGCTGTTGATCCTTTGACGGCATGGTCAAAACATTAGCAAGGGTGCCAGCATGGGTTCCATGGAGCTGGCACTGGAACTCACAGGGTTATCGATGACATTCGCCGGTCGCACCGTGGTGCACGGCATAGGGCTGCGGGTGCCGAGCGGCACGTTCTTCGGGTTGGTGGGGCCGAACGGCGCGGGCAAGACGACGTCGCTGTCCATGGCGACCGGCCTGCTACGGCCGCAGGCGGGCACCGTGCGGGTCTTCGGGGTGGATCTCTGGCGCGATCCCGCACGTGCCAAGGCGATGCTCGGGGTGCTGCCCGACGATCTGGCGCTGCCCGAACGTCTGACCGGGCGTGAGGTGCTGACCTATCTAGGACTGCTGTACGGGATGGACAAGCAGGTCGTGGCCGAGCGGGCACAGGAGTTGCTGGCGCTGCTGGGCTTGCTGGAGGCCGAACGGACACCGGTGGCCGGCTACTCGGCGGGTATGCGCAAGAAGATCGGGCTGGCGACAGCGCTGCTGCACGGGCCACAACTCCTCGTGCTCGACGAGCCGTTCGAGGCTGTGGATCCGGTGTCCGCCGCCACGATCAGGGCGATCTTGCGGCGGTTCGTCGACTCCGGCGGCTCAGTGGTGGTGTCGAGTCACGAGATGGCGCTGGTCGAGCGGTTGTGTGATCACGTCGCGGTCATCGTCGACGGAAAGGTCGCCGCCGCGGGTTCGTTGCATCAGATACGCGGCGCGGGCAGCCTCGAGGACGCCTTCATCCGCCTGGCCGGCGCCGAGAACACGGTGACAGGAGGGCTGTCGTGGCTGTCGTCCTGACCCGCATGCGGCTGCTGCTGCTGTGGCGCGTCACGAACGGCGTGCTGATCGCCGGTGTGGTGGCGGGCCTTCTCCTCGCCCTGGCCACCGTCATCTTCGGTGTCTCCGCGGACGTCCTCGCCGCGGCGTTCGCCGTGTGGGCGCTCGGCTGGCTGATCGGGCCGCTGTTCACCGGCGGCGGCGACGGAGGCCTGCGCCCCGAGTACTTCACCCGGCTGCCGATGACAGCGCGCGGGCTTGCCACCGGGCTGCTGGCCGCCGCGTTCGCGGGCCCGGGACCGGTGATCACGGCGGTGGCGTTCGCCTCATTGGTCGTTTTCGGCGCTCGCCTCGGGGGGCTTGCCGGCCTGGTCGCGGTGCCCGCCGCGGCCGCGCAACTCGTGCTGGTGGTCCTCGCCTCGCGGGTGGTCGTGGGCCTGCTCGGCGAGGTGATGCGTACCCGGCTCGGCGCGGCGCTCGTGGCGCTGCCGTGGGCGGCGGCCATCGCCGCGGCGTCCAACATCGGCATCGTCGCGCTCGCGCTCGCGCGCTATGACGTGGACGTCAGCCGCTGGCTGCTCGTCTTTCCCCCCAACTGGGGGATCGTCGCGGTGCAGGCGGCGGCGAGGGCCGACTGGCTTGTGTGCGTCAGCGCGTTGATCGGCCTCGCGCTCTTGATCGTCATGCTGCTGGCCGCCTGGGCCCGGCTGCTCGATCGGCGCATGAGCGGCGTTCTCGCGCGCCGGACCCGGCACCCGGCCGGCGACGGGCTCCTGGTGCGGCACCTGCCCGCGACCCCGCTCGGCGCGGTCGCGGCCAAGGAACTGCGCGAGTGGTCGCGGGACACCCTGCGCTCCTACCACTGGTACTTCGCGATCGCGTTCGGCCTGTTCCTGTGCCTGATGCCGCTGGCTGTCGATCTCACCTGGTACCTGCCGTGGACCGGCGTCGTGGTCACTTGGATGGCGGCGGCCGGAGCTGCGACGCTCTTCAGCACCGACGGCACCGCTCTGTGGCTGACCCTGATGCGGCCGGGCGCGGAGCGGACGGACGTGCGCGGTCGGCAGATCGCCTGGCTGCTGAAGGTGGCTCCCCTGAGCATCGTGGCCACCGTCGCCGGAACCGGTCTGTCAGGGCTCGCTTGGGCCTGGCCGCCCGTACTGGCCCTGCAGGCCGTCGCGCTCGGCGCCGGCGCCGGCCTCGCGGTCCTGCTGTCGGTGATGGCACCGGTCCGGATGCCGGACGCGCATCGCCGCACTGGAAACGCCGCCGCCGACGGCGCGAACATCGTCGGGCTGGTCTGGGCGATGATCGGCCTCATCGCCGCGTGCGCGCTGCCGTCGGCCGCTGCCGTCGCCGCCGGTCATCTCCTGAACCTGATCGCGTTGCAGTGGGCCGGCGTGGCACTCGCCGTCGTGACCGGAGTCGGTTACGCATGGCTGTTCGGCCGGATCGCCTATCGCCGGCTGCAGACAGCGGGTCCGGAACTGCTGTTGCGGCTGCGCACCGGCCGGTCCGCCACGACCGGGCGACCCGCCGTCCCACTGCCGGGCCACGGCCGGCGCAGGCTCCTGATCGGGCTGTGCTTGGGGACTGCTTGGACTCCGCTGTTGTCCGCGGTGCTGTCCCTCGTCAACCTGGCGACCCGCACACCGAGCCGTACCTTCTGGACCTTCCCCCTCGGCCTCCCGCCCGTGCTGCAGGTTCCGACCATTGTCATTCTCGCCGCGGCCGCGCTCGTGCTGTACGTGATCGCGATCCGCACGCTGCTGACACTCCTGCATGCGCGCGCCCAGCCGGCGTCCAGCGTCGCCGTACCCGCTGACTCCCACACCACCCGGTAGACCACTGGGTCACGAGCCGTCCGCACCAGCAGCACCTGATCATCGTCAGGCTCGACTCGATACCCGGCTTTCACCGGATCGACCTGATACCGCGTGAGCTGCGGCCCGCGCTGGGGGCCGAGGTGGTCTTCTACGCCCGCGGCGGCGAGGACCGCGACGCCATCGTGGCCGGCCTGGCCGCCCGGCGCGGCCTGGCGGACTACGATCCACGATGCACGGGCCGCACGATCCACGTCGACAGCATCGACGGCGACAAGGCCGTGTGCACGGTCCTCACCAACAGCGACGCCACGCAGCGGGACCTGGACGCCTACACGAAGCCGGGCCGCAACCCGAGCGGGCCGATCCTGCGGGACACCCGCGGCAAGGTCGGCCGCATCTCGCTGTCCCGCTTCCGCCCCACCTGCACCGGCTACACGACGTCGACCGCGTCGACGCTCTCGACCCGGCCGCCTGGCACGCCGCGGCGACCTGGCTGCAAAGCCTGAAGACCGCCGAGACCCGCCGCACCTACCTGGCCGCCCTGTCCGGGTTCCTGGCCTGGGTGAACACGCTGGACGCCCACCGACGCCCGGCCGGGCTGCTGGCCGTCACCGAGGACCATCTGCAGGCATACAAGGACGACGCGTTGAACGGGCGGCTGCGCCACGGCGTGCGCGAGCCCGGCGCCCCGCTGGCGGCCAACACCCCCGACCTGGAACTCGGCGGGCACGTCGCCTACCAGCTCGAAGCCGACTTCACCGCCGAGACGAGTAGCGAACCGGGAGACGCCCCGACATGATCTCTGCGCGCAGTTCGTTCCAGCGCCACCCCTGGGCACCCCCCTGAAGCCGCCTGGACAGTCCCCCGAGGCCGGGCGGAGCTACGGTGTTCCGCCCGGCCTCGGGTTGGGTTATGGGCAGTTGCCGATGTCGCTTTCGGAGGAAGCCAGGACGACGTTGGTCTTGGCCAGGCCGAGGGCGTCGACGGCGATGTGGACGGCGTTGACGGTCAGGCCCTTGTCGGGGGTGGTGAATGCGATCTGCTCGTTGAGGACGAGCTTAACGACGCCGACGTTGACCGTGGTGTTGGGTTGGATATTGGTGGGTTCTGCGATGACCACCGTGTTGCCGACCTTGAGGAAGGCGATCGTGGTGGTTC